>NZ_JBLUXC010000025.1:0-54590 GCF_048276795.1 Aeromonas sp. PS2Canimalfood6 | reverse complement strand
AGGCGTGGTGCAATCAGGCCGCCCGATGAAGCAGGAACCCGGTACTGCGCGAGCAGCTATCACCCAGTAATGGGAATCCCCCTCCTGTGACGCGAAGCGCTAAGGTGGGGGAGGATGTCAATTCCCTCAACTACACCTCCGGCACCACGGGGAACCCCAAGGGGGTGGTCTATCACCATCGCGGCGCCCACCTCAATGCGGTCAACAATGCCCTCTCCTGGGAGCTGCCCAAGCACCCGGTCTACCTCTGGACCCTGCCGATGTTCCACTGCAACGGCTGGTGCTTCCCCTGGACCCTGGCGGCCACCGCCGGGGTGAGCGTCTGTCTGCGCCACGTGCAGGCGGCGGCCATCTACGGGGCGCTGCGCGAACACAAGGTGAGCCATTTCTGCGCCGCCCCCATCGTGCTCAATATGCTCAACAATGCCGATCCGGCCCTCAAGCAGGGACTCGACCACCCCGTCAAGGCGATGACGGCGGGGGCTGCGCCGCCCGCCACCGTGATCGCCGGCATGGAGGCCATGGGGATCGCCGTGACCCATGTCTATGGCCTCACCAAAACCTATGGCCCCTGCGTGGTGTGCGAGCCGCAAAGACGCTGGCAGGGGCAGGATGCCACCACCCTCTCCCGTCTCAAGGCGCGCCAGGGGGTGGCCTCCCCCCTGCAAGGGGAGATGCGGGTCATCAACCCCGTCAGCGGCGAGCCGGTCCCCATGGATGGCAAAACCCTGGGAGAGATAGTGCTGCGGGGCAACATCGTCATGAAGGGCTACCTCAAGAACCCGTCGGCGAGCGAGGAGGCGATGGCACAGGGATGGTTTCGAAGCGGGGATCTCGCGGTCTGGCACCCGGACGGCTATGTGGAGATCAAGGACAGATCCAAGGACATCATCATCTCCGGCGGGGAGAACATTTCCAGCCTGGAGGTGGAGGACGTGCTCTATCGCCACCCCGATGTGGAAGAAGCCGCGGTGATCGCCATGCCGGACGAGACCTGGGGGGAGGTGCCCTGCGCCTTCGTCAAGCTCAAGGAGGGGCGCGAGCTCACCCAGGCCGAGCTCATTGCGTTCTGCCGCGAGCAGATGGCCCACTTCAAGGCCCCCAAGCACATCATCTTCACCCCGCTGCCCAAGACCTCCACCGGCAAGGTGCAAAAATTCATGCTGCGCAAGCAGTTGGCGTGACGACAAAGGCGCCGCGCCATCAACGGGCCTGCGGGCCCGTTTTGTGTTGCGCGATGCAAAGAAGCAGGGCCTCGCCGGTAGCGGTCGCCAGCCAACAAGACGTGCCTTTCGAGCCCGTCCCGGCTTACCATGGCCGCCATGTCCCGCCAGCCTGAGGATGCCTGTGAGAAAATCGGACCGTCTGTTTCAACTGACCAACCTGCTGCGGGCGCATCAACCCCTGACCGCCCGGGAGCTGGCGACGCGCCTGTGCGTGTCGGAGCGCACCATCTACCGCTATATCGACGATCTCTCTTTGGCGGGCATTCCGGTTTACGGGGAAGCCGGGCTGGGCTATCGGCTGAGCGAGGGGTTCGAAATGGCACCGTTGCAACTGAGTGCGACCGAGCTGGAGGCCCTCATCACCGGGGTGAACCTGGTGGCGGTGCTGACGGGCAAGGGGATGGCCGATCCGGCCCGCGCCCTGCTCGCCAAGATTGAGGCGGCCCTGCCCGCCAAGGAGGCTCGGGCACCTCGCGTCCCCGTGGTGCGGGTGCCTGACTATTCCACGGCGCAGCCTGCATACGCTCGCTGGGACAGGTTGCACGACGCCATCACGGCCGGTCACTGGCTGCACATTGGCTACCGGGATGCCAGCGCCAGCAGGACGGAACGCCAGCTCTTTCCCCTCGGGCTCTTCTACTGGGGCGGATGCTGGACGCTCGGCGCCTGGTGTGCGCTGCGCCGGGCCTACCGGGATTTCAGGGTGGATCGCATCGACACCCTGGCGCCGTGCCGTCAGGGGGAAGGGGCGCCCCCTGGCGCGACCCTGGCCGATTACCTTGCCCTGCGCCAGTCGGATGCGTTTCCCCCTGGGCGCAGTGGCGCCGAAAAAGTCATTCAGGACTGACACAAGGCTGTCAGTAGCCCTTCGTTATGCTGGGTTCTCCAGACCATCCACAACGGAGAAAACGAGATGATCATCAAGGGTGACATGCAACAGGCAGGGGGCGTCGAATTTGCCACCTTCAGGCTCAGGGAAGGGGTGACGGAGGCGGATTTGCTCGCCCTGTCACGGCGGGTCGAGTCCGAGTTTCTTCTTCAGCAATCCGAGCTCATCATGCACTGCCTGCTGCGCGGCGCCGACGGCCTCTATGCCGATGTGGTGATGGCCCCCAGCCAGTCGCTGGTGGAAGCCTATTGCCAGCAGTGGCTGCACAACGACGTGGCAGGGGAGTACCTGACCCTGCTTGACCATCACTCGGTCAACATGAGCTTCTGGACCCGTATCGGCTGAGGGCGGCGCGGGGCCTGCCATCCCCCGGCGAGGGGGCAATCATGAAATGAAACGGGCCCACAGGGCCCGTTTTGTTGAACAGAATTCAATAATTACTTGGTGTGGCGCTCATGCAGGCGCTGCACCACATCCTTCAAACCCAAGCCTTCGTTTTGCAGCAAGACTGTCAGGTGGTAGAGCAGGTCAGCGGATTCGTTGATGAGCTCTTCCCTGTCTTTCGCCATGGCGGCCAGGGCCACTTCCACCCCCTCTTCACCCACCTTCTGGGCGATGCGCTTGGTGCCTTTGCCATAGAGGCTGGCGGTGTAGCTGGTGGCGGGATCTGCCCCTTTGCGTGATGCCAGGATCTGTTCGAGCTCGGCCAGGAAGCCGAGCGGCGGCACGGGGTGGCCGTCGAAGCAGGAGGGGTTGCCCAGATGGCAGGTGGGGCCGACCGGGTCGGCGGCAATGAGCAGGGAGTCCTGATCGCAGTCGGTGGTGATGGCGACGAGCTTGAGCACATGACCCGAGCTCTCGCCCTTGGTCCACAGGCGCTGCTTGCTGCGGCTGAAGAAGGTGACCTGGCCGGTGGTCTGGGTCTTTTCCAGCGCCTCGCGGGTCATGAAGCCCTGCATCAGCACTTCGCCGCTGAGGGAATGCTGGACGATGGCGGGGATCATGCCCTCACACTTGGCCCAGTCCAGGCGCTCGGCCAGCGGCAATGCATTGTCTACTGCTTGATTATTCACGGATGGCGACTCCTTCGTTTTTCAGCCAGCGTTTTAATTCGGGAATGGGAATGAGGCCCTTGTGGAACACGGAGGCGGCCAGCGCCCCGTCCACGTCGGCCAGGGTAAAGGCATCGCGAAAGTGCTCCATGGCCCCGGCGCCGCCGGAGGCGATGAGGGGCACCTTGCACACGGCGCGCACCAGCTTGAGCTGCTCAAGGTCGTACCCCTGACGCATGCCGTCCTGGTTCATCACGTTGAGCACTATCTCTCCCGCGCCCCGGCGCTGCACTTCCTGTACCCACTCCAGGGTGGTCCAGGTGGTGGTGCGGGTGCGGCTCTCGTCGCCGGTAAACTGTTTGACCTGATATTGACCGAGGGCGGCATCGAAGTAGGAGTCGATACCCACCACCACGCACTGCACGCCGAAGCGCTCGGCGAGCCGGGTGATCAGGGTGGGATCGGCCAGGGCGGGGGAGTTGATGGAGACCTTGTCGGCACCGAATTCCAGGATCTGGCGGGCATCCTCCACGCTTTTGATGCCGCCGGCGACGCAGAAGGGGATGTCGATGACTTCCGCCACCCGGCTTACCCAGCTCTTGTCCACTACCCGTTCGTCGCTCGAGGCGGTGATGTCATAGAAGACCAGCTCATCGGCGCCCTCGGCGGCGTAGCGGCGGGCGAGGTCGACAATGCCGCCCATCACCTCGTGGTTGCGAAACTGCACGCCCTTGACCACCACGCCATCTTTGACGTCGAGACAGGGGATAATACGCTTTGACAACATGCTCATTGCTCCATGTAAAGCACGGTTAAAGAAACGTCGTTCTGCCGCCGGCGTTGGCCCGGGCGGCGGACGGGAACACGGTTGGCATGCCTTGAACGGGGGCCCATGAAGGGAGAAACGACAGGCCCGGCAGGCCGTCTCGTCGCCTCTGGGCACCCCACTATATGCATGACTTCATTCAGTGATTCAACCCTTTGTCGCCCTTGACCTGCCCCGGATGGCAGGCTGGCGCCTCGGGGAGGGGAGCCCGATCGTCCGGGTGGGTCTCGTCCGTTGCCATATGCTGGCGCAGGGTGAGCAGGGCGGCATCAAAATCAAACGCCTTCAGTTGCCTGGTCAGGGTGTCGCTGCGAGACCCCAGCATGAGGCGAAGGGGACCGGAATACTGCTCGTAGAGGGGGATCACGGCGGTGTCGCTTTGCACCAGCAGGGCTTCCATCTGGCCCAGCAGTTGCTGGCGCCACTGATCCCCCAGAGGCACCAGATCGGTGGTCGGGGCGGCGAGATCGTCCCCGAGCAGAGCGCAAAGGGCGGCGATCTCTTCATCGATGGATGACATGAGTCCGGTGGGCTCAGTGTTGCCGTCCGCGATGGCCTGCTCCAGGGCCAGGCAGTGGCGCGACAGCTCATGTGCCCCCAGGGTGCTCGCCACGCCGCGCAGGCTATGGACCATGCGGGTTGCATCGCTGTGCTCCCCGGCCTGCAAGTGGCGGTGCAGCCGGGTCATGTCCTGGCCATGCTCATGGATGAAGTCGCGAAGCAGGGCCAGGTATTTCTCCTGATTGCCGTTGAGGGCCGCCAGCCCCTGGTCGAGATCCAGACCCGGGTGTGCCTGCAGGCGGGCAAGGGGGCCTGTCACGGGATGGCGAGTGCTGTCGTCCGGGGCAAGCTCGGGGACCTTGCCTTGGGGCAGCCAGCGCTGCAGGGCTTCAAACAGCTTGGCGGGGGTGACGGGCTTGGCAATGAAATCGTTCATGCCGGCCGATGCGCTCGCCTTTCTGTCCTCCTCGAAGGCGCTGGCGGTGAGCGCCAGGATGGGCAGCCTGTCCATGCCGGGCAGGGCCCGGATGGCGCGGGTGGCGCTGTAGCCATCCATCACTGGCATCTGTATGTCCATCAGGATGAGGTCGAAGGGGTGCTGGCTGACGAGGGCCAGGGCCTCCTGGCCGTTGACGGCCGTCTCGATGACGAGGCCGCTGTGGCACAGGAGCTCGAGCACCACTTCCCGGTTGATGGCGTTGTCTTCCACCAGCAGGATCCGGGCGTGGCGAGGGAAGCTGAAGGCCTGTTGGTTCCCCTGCTCGGACGGGGTCCGGGAAGGAGCGTCCTCTTTTGCCTTGAACAGCCTGGCGGTAAACCAGAAGCAGCTTCCCTGGCCTGGCTCGCTGGTGACTCCGACCTCACCCCCCATCAGGGCGGCGATCCGGCTGGTGATTGCAAGGCCAGTGCCGCCATATCTGCGAGTGGTGGAGACATCCGCCTGTTCGAACGCCTGGAACAGCTTCTCGCGCTGCGCAGGGGTGATGCCGATGCCGGTATCTTCCACCTCGAAGCGCAGCAGGTAGCCGGTGGTGAGGGGGCGGGCCAGCCTGACGCGCAGGGTGACGGTTCCCTGCTCGGTGAACTTGATGGCGTTGGTCGCATAGTTGAGCAGGGCCTGGCGCAGGCGGGTGATGTCGCCGTGCACCCAGGCGGGGGTATCGCCGATGTCCGTCACTATGGTGAGCCCCTTGGCCCTGGCCTGGTCGTTCATCAGGGCGCGGACGTTGTCCAGCATGGCGGTGAGGGTGAAATCGGTCAGCTCCAGCGTCATCTTGCCCGCATCGATCTTGGAGAGATCCAGGATGTCGTTGAGGATGCTGAGCAGGTGCTGGGCGGCAGTGTCTATCTTGGTCAGCCGTTCGAGGTCGGTGGGATCCCGGGTGTCGCGCTTGAGCAGATAGGTGAGCCCCAGGATGGCATTCATGGGGGTGCGGATCTCGTGGCTCATGTTGGCAAGGAAGGCGCTCTTGGCGTGGTTGGCACTTTCGGCCCGCTGGTGGGCCTGGGCCAGCTGCCGGGTGCGCTCGTTGACCATCTCCTCCAGGTGGTAGCGATACTGGTCCAGCTCCTCGCCGAGCTGTTTCTTCTCGGTGATGTCGGCCTGGACCGTGACGTAGTGGGTGATTTCACCGCTCTCCTGGCGGATCGGCGACACCGTGGCCAGCACCTGGTAGTGGGAGCCATCCTTGCGCTGGTTGATGAATTCGCCATGCCAGCGCTGGCCGTGGTTGATGGCATCCCACAGGGCGACATAGCTGGCATCCGGGGTGAGGCCAGAGCGCAGCAGGGACGGGGTCCGGCCTATCACCTCGTGCTGCTGGTAACCGCTGGCGGCGAGGAAGGCGGGGTTGACGTACTCGATGCGCGCCCGGGTGTCGGTGATGAAGACGCCGTCAGGGCTCTGTTCGAGGGCCAGGGACAACTGGCGCAACTGCTGCTCGGCCAGCTTGCTCTGGGTGATGTCCAGATGGATGCCAAGGAGGCGCACGGGTCGCTGCTGGGCGTCCCGATAGACGCTCCCTTTGCTCACCAGCCAGCGGATGCCGCCATCTGGCAGCAGGATCCTGAACTCCAGCTCGACGGGGGCGCCGCTGACCGCCCGCTCCGCCAGCAACTGCTCGATGTGCGGCCTGTCATCCGGATGCAGGCAGGCTTGCCAGGCGGCCAGCTCGCCGAGCGCCTCGGCACTGCGGCCATAGAGGCGGGCGCATTCCGGCGAGAAGAAGAGACGGTTGCTGACCATGTCCCATTCCCAGATGCCGACATGGGCCCCTTCCTGGGCCATCAGCAGGCGCTGTTCGCTCTCGCGCAGGGCGCTGCTGACGGTTTCGGCGCGCACCCGTGCACTGATGGCGTCGTCCATCAGGTTCAGGGCTGCGAGGCGAGCACGACGCTGGGTATCGAGCGCCATCTGCTGATTGTGTTGCAGGCACTGCTCCGCGAGCTTGCGCTCCGTGATGTCCTGCACGGTGCCGTAGAGCTCGAGTATGGTGCCATCCCTGTCCCTGAGCGCCGCCCCACGGGCAATGACCCAGGCGGTCTCCCCCTGCTCCGTGATCACTTCGGCATCGCACTCGTAGGGCTGCCCGTCCAGCCTGCAGCGCTCGACGGCCTGGGCCACCGTGTGCCACCCCTCCTGGGTGAAGTATTTTCTGACCTCGGGATAGACGGCGGGGGGGAGTGCCGGATCCCGGCCATAGATGCGATAGATCTCCGGTGACCAGAAGTGGCTGTCATCGGCCACGCGCCAGCGCCAGTTCCCTATCTTGGCGAGACGCTGGGACTCGCGCAGTATGGCTTCATTGCGGCGCAGCGCCTCCTCGGTCTCCTTGTTCTGCCGGTTGTCCTCGATGATGGAGATGAAGTAGTCGGGATTGCCTTCGGCGTCGCGCACCAGGGCCACCGTCAGAGTGGTCCAGATGATCTCGCCCCCCTTGTGCAGGTAGCGCTTCTCCAGGGTGTAGTGGGGGATAGTTCCCGCCAGCATCCGGGCCACATGGGCCTCATCGAGGTAGAGATCGTCCGGGTGGGTCAACTGCTGGAATGTCATCCCGGTGAGCTCGTCGGCCCGGTAGCCCAGGATGTGGCACAGTCGCTGATTGACACGCAGCCAGTGTCCATCGGGGGAGACCAGGGCGATGCCGACCGCCGCCTGTTCGAAGGTGACCTGGAAGCGGTTCTCGCTCTGCTGCAACTGGTTCTGGGTGTTCATCAGCTCCTGCCAGCGCAGGACCTCTCTGGCCCGGGCGCGATGAAAGGCGGCACTGAGCACGCTGATGAGCAGACCGTTGGCGATGAGCAGGCACCATTGCACCAGATCCTGGCCAGCCTCGACACTCAGTGAATAAATGGGGGGGAGCATGAAATAGCTGGTGACCAGGGCGGTGATCAGGGTGCAGAGCAGACCTGGCAACAAGCCCCCCAACAGGGCGCAAACGATGATGGGCAGCATGAAGAGAACCAGCTGCGGTCGCTCGCCAAATGCGATGGGCAGCTGGACCCGGATTTGCAACATCAGAACGGGCAGCAGCACGGCCAGCAGGGAGATCCCCCAGCGCTGGGTGGAGGGGCGCACATGCCACAGGGGTGACCAGCTCATCATGGGAGATCCTCCGGTGGCATGGGGGCCTGGGGATAGGGGGGCGGCACTCCGAGCTGACGGGAGAGCCCGTTGATCTGGTGCTTGAGGGCCAGCATGGCGAGTTCCCTGTCCACCATCACCTTGTTGAACCGCTCCAGCTCATGGTTCTGCTGGCGCAGCTCGCTGGCCTGGCGGGTCAGGGCCTGTTCAACCTGCTCCCGTTCGGTGACATCGAGCAGAATGCCGATGATGGCGGGCTGGCCGAGGTAGTCGACGCGCCGCCCGTACAGCTCGACCTCCAGGGATTCCCCGTGCTGATGCAGGGCACTGAAGCGGGTGTGGATATCGCGCGCGTCCTGCTCGCACGCGTGCACCAGCTCGGCGACCCGGGTGCTGTCCTTGGGAGCAGCAAGGGCGTGTAACTGGCCAACGGCGATCAGCGCCCCCGGGGTGTCATAGCCAAACAGTCGGGCAAAACAGGGGTTGATGTAGCAGAGCCGACCCTGCTGGATGATGTAGATCCCGGCAAGGGATTGCTCCACCAGGGCACGGAACAGCCCCTCCCGCTCTCGCAAGTCGGCCTCGGCCCGTTTGAAGTTCGTGATGTCCCGAGAGATGCCGAAGATCCCGATCACCTGCCCCTCGCTGTCTTGCAAGGGACCCTTGGTTGCGAGAAACACATGCTCGCCATCGGGCAGGGTCAGGTACTCCTCCTCGGTCTGCACCCGGTTGCGCTCTATGACCTGGCGCCCGGATGCCATCAGCATCTGCGCCTGCTGCGGCGGGAAGAGCGTCAGATCATCCTGGCCCAGCACCTCGTCAACCGGCTTGCCGACAAACTGGCTGGCGGCCCGGTTGAAGAGGATGTATCTGCCCTCCTTGTTCTTGGCGAAGATGGCGTCTTCCGAGCTGTCGGCGATGGCGGAGAGCAGTTGCAACGCCTCCAGCCGCTGGGACTGGGAGTACTGGAGCTGTTCGGCCATCTGCAGCCGGGTGTGCTGGCGCAGCAGGATGATGCCGGCGTTGGTGACAAAGAGCACCAGCAGGCCGATGAGACCGATCCAGACGCTCTCCTTGAAAGTGGCCTGGTAGAGTTCCGCCTTGTCGATCTTGGCCAGCAGATACCAGTCCGTGTTCATGACCGGATAGACAACCCCGAAGACCTCGCTACCCCGGTAATCCTGGCCATAGAGTACCTGGGGCGTGCCGCGTTCGGCGAGCCGCAAATACTGGGCTGCCAGCAGGGTGGGGTGGGTGACGGGATAGTGCAGGGTGAGAGCCGGTTCCGGGCGATGGCGCAGGCTACTCAGATAGTGGACCTGATCCCCCTGCTGGCGAAAGAGTATGGCTTCTCCGCTGCTGTCTGGGACGGGCCAGGCCCCCAGGATCTGATCGAGCCAGCGATTTGCGCTTATCTGCATCACCAGCACGGGGGCAGGTCCTGCAGCGACCTCCAGATTGACCAGAAAGTCCAGCCTGGCGTGGCCGCGATCATCGAGATAGGGACCAAGACGCATGACGTTGCCCTGCTCGAGCCGTGTCAGGGCGTCACGCAACGTGGCATTCATGGTGTCGCCACCCGGGGTATGCCACAGGGGCTGTCCGGCAGGATTGAACACGGCCGCACCGTGAAATCCGCGTACCGAGATGAATTCGAGCAGCCTTGCCAGTGGTGGCGTGATCGCTTCGGGTGAGGATGGTGCTTGTCCGGGACGATAGAAATCAGTACTGCCCAGACCCTTTATGAGCTGGTGAATATCCTGCTCGTGGGTTCCGAGCCACTCGGTGACGCGCTGGCTCTTGAGATCCGCGATGGCTTCGAGACGAGCCACCTCCTTGTTGCGTGCCAGTTCGATGTTGCGGGCGATGGCCATGGCGGTCAGGGCCAAAATGAGCCCGTTGAGCAACAGGAAGGGGATCCATTGACGCCGCGTAAAGACAGGTGTGCTGCCGGTGGTGTCAATGCGACGACGCAGCATGGCATAAAGCATGAGGGCCGTGATGAGGATAAAGAGCCAGCCCTTGATGGTGCTTGCCATGGCGAACTGGGCAGGGGTGCTGAACAGCCACTCCACCGCCTTGTCGGAGAGCAGGATCCACAGGCTTGCCACGGCGGCATAGGTGAGCACGACGTTGAGCACATGTGCCCGGGTCAGAGGAGCCTCAGCCATCCACGGCCTCGCTGCCATCCTGGTAGCGTTCGGCAATGGTGACGAATGCGTCGAAATGGCGATCGAAGGCGGTCACGACATCGGGATCGAAATGGTGGCCGCTGCCGGAGAGGATGAGGGCGCGAGCCTCGTCGTAGCTCATGGCCGGCTTGTAGACCCTGGCGCAGATGAGGGCGTCAAACACGTCTGCCAGCGCCATCAGGCGAGCCGAGAGGGGGATGGCGTCCCCTTGCAAGCCGTCCGGGTAGCCGCTGCCATCCCACTTCTCGTGGTGCCAGTGGGCGATCTCCTTGGCCAGGGTGAGGAAGGCCAGGGGCTGCTCCATGTCCTGTTCGGCCTCCTCAATGGCATCGCTGCCGAGCTTGGCGTGGGTGCGCATGATCTGCCACTCCTCCGGAGTCAGCTTGCCCGGCTTGAGCAGGATGTGGTCGGGAATGCCCACCTTGCCGATATCATGAAGCGGTGCGGAGCGGCTCAGCAGGTCGATGTAACCCGGGGTCAGGGTATCGGCGAAACGGGGGTGATCAGCCAGGGCGCTGGCCAGCAGACGTACGTAGCCCTGGGTGCGCAGGATATGGTTGCCGGTTTCGGGGTCGCGGATCTCCGCCAGATGGGCGAGTGCGCGGATGGAGACCTGCTGGATCAGGTCGTTTTCCGCCATTCGCCGCGCGACCTCGGCTTCCAGCGCCGCATTCTGGTTTTGCAGGCCGTCACGGGCCTGCTTTGCCTCCAGCTGGGTACGCACCCGGGCCTGAACGACCACCGGCTTGATGGGCTTGGTGATGTAGTCGGCGGCGCCGAGGGAGAGGCCGAACTCCTCGCTTTGGGGGTCGGCGAGGGCGGTGAGCAGAACGACGGGAATACGGCTGCTGATCGGGGACTGACGCAATTGCCTGAGCACTTCATAACCATCCATGCCGGGCATCATCACATCCAGCAGGATGAGGTCAGGCTTTGGATCCGCGCTGACGATGCGCAGGCATTTTTCCCCGCTCTGTGCAGCCAGCACGCGGTAATGAGGCGAAAGCAATTCGGTCAGTACCATCAGATTTTCGGGTGAGTCGTCGACGATCAGGATGGTGGCGTTGTGAGGTGTCAACATATGTCTTCCATGACGCTATCCCTGTGAGGTCGAGTATAGAGCCAATTGCTGCCAAATCATAAGGTTCGCCCCCATCGGGGAGAAAGAGGCCTGCCCGGATGGGCAGGCTGTCTGATGCCGGAAAGGGGCGCGTCACGCAGCGCGGCCGTCACCCCAGCAGTGAATGGCTTCTGCCACGTCAAACTTGCCCTCCAGCAGGGCACGGCCGAGGATGATCCCCTTGACGCCGGTTCCCTTGAGCGCCTCGATATCCGCCAGACCGCCGATACCGCCGGACGCCTGGAAGCCGACGCTCGGGTAGCGGGCGCAGAGATCCCGGTAGAGTTCGACGTTGGTGCCCGCCAGGGTACCGTCCCGGCTGATGTCGGTGCAGAGCACATGCCTGAGTCCGGCGGGGAGGAAGCGCTCGATCAGCGCCTCGATGGAGATGCCGCTGTTCTCCTGCCAGCCAGCCACTGCGATGTGGCGGTTGCCCTGTTCATCGATGTTGACATCCAGGGCCAGCACGATGCGCTCGGGACCATATTTCTCCATCCAGCTGGCCACCAGATCCGGGGATTTGACGGCGGTGGAACCGATCACCACCCGGCTGGCGCCGGCCGCCAGCAAGTCGGCCACATCCTGTTCGCTGCGCACGCCGCCGCCGACCTGCACCGGTGCCTCGGTGGCGGACAGCAGCTGGGCGATGAGGGCCAACTGGCGGGCCTTGGCATCCTTGGCGCCGTCCAGATCCACCAGGTGCAGCTGCGCCGCCCCCTGGCTGACATAGCCATCGAAGCGGG
Organism: Aeromonas sp. PS2Canimalfood6; assembly: GCF_048276795.1. Classification (NCBI taxonomy): domain Bacteria; kingdom Pseudomonadati; phylum Pseudomonadota; class Gammaproteobacteria; order Aeromonadales; family Aeromonadaceae; genus Aeromonas; species Aeromonas sp. PS2Canimalfood6. The sequence continues at coordinate 42,458 of NZ_JBLUXC010000025.1, read as the reverse complement.
CCTGCGGGTTGTCGCTGTAGGCGGTTTTCTGGCCGTAGTCGCCCTGGTAGAGGCGCACGACCTGACCGTTGATAAGGTCGATTGCGGGAATAATCATGCCTGTCATAGCTCCAGAAAGTTTTGCAGTAGGCGGGCACCGGCCGGGCCGGATCGCTCCGGGTGGAATTGGGCGCCAAAGAAGTTGTCCCGCCCGACGATGGCGGTAAAGGGCAGGCCGTAGTCGCAGGTCGCCAGGGTCGCGTCGGTCACCTCCAGCGCATAGGAGTGGACAAAGTAGAAGTAGCTGCCGCTGGGGATGCCTTTGAGTAGCGGGTGGGTCTCGTCGTGTTCAATCTGGTTCCAGCCCATGTGGGGCAGGCGCAGGTTGCCCACCTCCATCAGGCGGATCCTGCCAGGCACGATGCCGAGGCAGTCGATGAGCGCTCCTTCGCTGCCATCGGCGCTCATGTTCTCTTCCGAGGCCTGTGCCAGCATCTGCATGCCGAGGCAAAAACCGAGCAGCGGCTGCTTGGCGGCGCGAATGAGGGGCACCAGTTCCCGCTCATTGAGGTTCTTCATGGCGGCGATGGCAGTGCCGACGCCGGGCAGGATCAGCTTGTCGGCCTGCTCGATGTCGGCGGCCTTGCAGCTCACCCTGGGCTGCACGCCGAGGCGCTCGAACGCCATGCGCACCGAGGCGAGATTGGCGCAGCCGGTGTCGATGATGACCAGGTTCTGTTTCCCCATCACAGCACCCCCTTGCTGGAGGGAAGCTCGCTCCCTTCCACGCGAATGGCCTGGCGCAGGGCGCGGCCAAAGCCTTTGAACAGCGCTTCCACCTGGTGGTGGGTGTTGCCGCTGCCCACCTTCATCTGCAAGGTGATGGCCATGGCGTCAGAGAGGGAGCGGAAGAAGTGGGGCACCATCTCGGTGGCCATCTCTCCCACGCTGTCGCGACCAAAGCCGCTCGGGCAGTCGAACACGAAGTAGGGACGGCCGCTCAGATCCAGCGCCGTGGCCACGTCCAGCTCGGTCAGCGAGGTGTTGTCAGCCTCCTGGCGGGGACGCCCGTCGATCACCGCCTGCACCTCGTCCATCGCCAGCACGAAGCCGAAGCGGCCGATGCCGCGCTTGTTGCCAAGGGCCTGGCGCAGGGCTTGACCCAGCGCCAATCCCACATCTTCCACCGTGTGGTGATCGTCGATGTGCAGATCGCCGCTCACTTTGAGCTTGAGGCGAAAGCCCGCGTGGGTCGCTATCTGATCCAGCATGTGATCGAAGAAGCCGATGCCGGTGGCGATCTGGTTGCCACCGCTCTTGTCGAGATCCACCGCCACCTGGATGCGGGTCTCCTTGGTGTAGCGCTCCACCTCGGCCACGCGCCCCTTGGAGAGCAACTGATCACGAATGGCATTCCAGCCGTGATCTTGCGGGTGGTAGCGTATGCCGCGGATGCCCATGTTCTCGGCAAGCTGGATGTCGGTCTGTCTGTCGCCAATCACGAAGGAGTTGGCAAAGTCGATGCGGCCCGAGGCGAGATACTCCTTCACCAGCCCAAGGTGAGGCTTGCGGCAGCTGCAACCGTCGGTGGGGAAGTGGGGACAGATCAGCACTTGCTCCCAGGTGACGCCCTGGGATTCGAAGAGGTGCATCATCAGGTCGTGAGGCGGCTGGAAGTGTTCAAGGGGCAGGCTGGCGGTGCCGAGCCCATCCTGGTTGGTCACCATCACCAGCACGTAGCCGGCGGCCTGGAGCTCACGCAGCACAGGTATCACCATGGGCTCGAAGCGCAGCTTCGCAAGGCTGTCCACCTGCTTGTCGGTGACCGGCTCCTCGATCAGGGTGCCGTCACGGTCGATAAACAAAAACGGGGTTTTCATCGCTACATCCTTGCTTGTCTTACAGAGAGGGTGGGGGCAGGTCACGCAGCACGGCCAGCACGGCGTCCATTTCGCCCTGATAGCCGATGGTGATGCGGATACTGTTGTCAAGGCCTGGCTTGCTGGAGAAATCACGCAAGATGATGCCGGCGGCCTTCATGGCGGCGAACACGGCGACGCCATCTTTGAAGCGCACCAGCACGAAGTTGCCCTTGTCCTCGAACACTTCCTTGACGCAGGACAGACGAAGCAGCTCCGCTTTGATGAGCGCCTTTTGCTTGTTGAGTTCCAGCACCCGCTCCTGCATTAGCTCCAGCCCCATGGGAGAGAGCGCTTGGGCGGCAATCTGGGCGATGGGGTCGGGAATGGGGTAGGGCGCGATCACCTTGGCCAGCATGGCAATCACCTCGGGATCCCCTAAGGTAAAGCCGCAGCGGATCCCCGCCAGGGCGAAGGCCTTGGAGAGGGTGCGGGTCACCACCAGGTTCGGGTATTGGGCGAGCAGGTCCACCACGGAGGCCTCCGGGCAGAACTCGATGTAGGCCTCGTCCACGACGATGATGGCGCGGTCCCGGGCCTTCTCCAGCAGGGCGACGAGTCCCTTGCGGCCCACCAGATCCCCGGTGGGATTGTTGGGGGAGCAGAGGAACACCAGCTTCACGTCAGAGAGGCGATCGGCGATGGCGGGCCAGTCCGGCTGACGGCTGGCGGTCAATGGCTGCTCGACAATCCCCACGCCACAGGTCTCGGCGCTGATGGCGTACATGCCGTAGGTGGGTGGGCAGATGAGGATCTGATCTTCCCCTGCCTCGCAGAAGGTGCGGATCAGCAGCTCGATGGCCTCGTCGGCACCGCGGCTTACCAGCACCTGATCCGGATTGACCCCGGCGTAGGCGGCATAGCCATTCACCACCTCGGCCGGCTGGCACTCGGGATAGCGGTTGAGGCGGCTCCCCTCGACGGTGAAGGGGTAGGCCAGGGGGGCCTCGTTGGCATTGAGCCAGACGTGGCCCTGGCCGCCGATGCGGCGCGCGGACTGGTAGGGAGTGAGAGCCCGCACAACGCGACGGGCCAGATTGACGATGCTCATGACAAATCCTTCTGCTGTGCTGTTTGTTGGGGCTCGGCGGCCAGGGCGTTCAACCTGAGGGTGACGGCATGCTTGTGGGCATCGAGCCCCTCGGCCTGGGCGATGCGCTGGACGATGGGGCCAAGGCCGCGAATGCCGTCTGCAGTGAGCTCTTGAACCGTGTAGCGGCGCTGATAGTCGGCAAGCCCCAAGCTCGAGCAGGTGCGGGCATAGCCGTAGGTGGGCAGGGTGTGGTTGGTGCCGCTGGCGTAATCACCGACCGACTCCGGTGTCCATGCCCCGAGGAAGATGGAGCCCGCGTTCTCGAGCTTGTCCAGCAGATCCCGGGGGGCCCGGGTCTGCACGATGAGGTGTTCCGGGGCATAGGCGTTGGAGATGGTGCAGGCCTCCTCCAGGTTGTCGCAGAGGATCACCAGGCTTGCCTTCAGGGCTTGCTCGGCGATGTCGCGGCGGCTGAGGTCGGCGAGCTGCGCCTGGAGCTCGCTGCCGATGGCATCGGCCAGGGAAGCGGAGGTGGTGACCAGCACCACCTGGCTGTCGGGGCCGTGCTCGGCCTGGGAGAGCAGATCCGATGCCACGAAGGCCGGGCTCGCGCTCTCGTCTGCGATCACCAGCACCTCGGAGGGGCCGGCGGGCATGTCGATGGCGGCGCCCCGCCAGTCACGGGAAACCTGCCCCTTGGCTTCGGTCACATAGGCGTTGCCCGGGCCGAAGATCTTGTCCACCTTGGGGATGGTCTGCGTGCCATAGGCCATGGCCGCGATGGCTTGGGCGCCGCCGATGGCGAACACCTGGCGAACGCCACAGGCGCGGGCGGCAAACAGGATCTCGTCGCTCGCCGGAGACGGGGTGCAGAGCACCACCTCACGGCAACCGGCCAGGCTTGCCGGAATGGCCAGCATCATCACGGTGGAGGGGAGCGGCGCGCTGCCTCCCGGGACATAGAGGCCGACCCGGCTGATGGGTTGGGTGCGCAGCTCGCACAGTACCCCGGGTTGGGTTTCGACTCGGACGACGGGCTGTACCTGGGCGGCGTGGAAGGTACGGATATTGGCGATGGCGGCCTCGATGGCACCCTTGATGTCATCACCGAGTCGAGCGCAGGCGGCATCCACTTCCGCGTCGCTCACCCGAAGCTGTTCGCGAGGCGCGCGTTCGAAACGCTGGCTCAGCTCGCGCAGGGCCTCATCGCCCCGGCTGCGTACCGCAGTAATGATGTCTCGCACCACGGTACCGATGTCGGCTTCGTCGCCAAGGGCGGGCCGGGTCAGGACCTCGGCTTGCCGGGCGGGGGAGAGGGTCTTCCAGATCAGGGTCTGCATGATGTGTCTTCCTTATTCCATCTCTCTCGGCTTATTCCATCATCTTTTCAATGGGCAGCACCAGGATGGAGCTGGCACCCAGGGCCTTGAGCTGTTCCATGGTCTCCCAGAACAGGGTTTCGCTGGAGACGACGTGCAGGGCCACCTGGTTGGTGTCACCGGCGAGCTGCATGATGGTGGGACGCTCCGCCCCCGGCAGCAGATCGGTGATGGCATCGAGCTTGTCTTTGGGGGCGTGCAGCATGATGTATTTGCTTTCGCGCGCCTGCTGCATCCCCTGGATGCGGGGCAGCAGGGTGTCGATGAGTTTCTGCTTGGCATCGTTCAGGGGGTTGGGAGCCTGCACCAGGACGGCCTTGGAGCGGTAGATCACCTCGACCTCTTTCAGGCCGTTGGCTTCCAGGGTTGCGCCGGTGGAGACCAGATCGCAGATGGCATCGGCCAGACCCGCGCGGGGGGCTACTTCCACCGAGCCGCCCAGCATCACGCTCTTGAAGCCCAGGCCCTTCTCGTCGAAGAAGCGCTTGAGCAGACCGGGGTAGGAGGTGGCGATGCGCTTGCCGGCCAGGCTCTGTGGCCCTGTGTAGTTGACATCGTCCGGCACCGCCAGAGAGAGGCGGCAGCCGCCGAAGTCGAGCTGCTTGAGGGTCTTCACCGCAAAGGGCTGCCCCTGGGCTGCGCGGATGAGCTGCACCTCTTCGAGAACGTTCTCGCCGATGATGCCAAGATCGACCACCCCTTCCATCACCAGACCCGGGATGTCGTCATCACGCACTCGCAGAATGTCGATGGGCATGTTCTCGACATGGGCGATGAGGCGCTGTTCCCGCAGGTTGATCTTGAGGCCGCAGCTCTTGAAGAGGGCCTGGGAATCCTGGCTCAGACGACCGGACTTTTGCATGGCGATGCGCAGACGTTGTGTTTCCATTGCTCGATTTCCTTCTAGTCAAAAACGAAAAAACCCTCGGAAGTATGTGCTTCCGAGGGTTTATGAATCTTGCGGTCCTTTTGGAAGTCACCAGTTAAGTGTCTTCCAGCAGTCAACCTCCTGAAAGACTATTCGGGATGATGATGGTGATGATGAGTCTTCAGGGTGGTGAACTTCATGATGTAATCAATCCTTTACAAATCAGATGCCGTTGTTGACGCCCGGTTTAAACTACCTGCCTTGACAGAAAAAGCAACCGAAAAATGTGATCCGGACGATTAAAGTTGAGAAAACGGTTTTCTGGTCGATAACTAGACAATGAGATGCCAAAGGAGGCGACATCATGCCCAGCCAGGACCTGCTATTTCCCATCCTGCCCCGCGCACCCTCGACACCGAGCCCGGATGACATCAAGCGGGAGGTGACCCAGATCAGCCAGAAACATCAGCTGCGCAAGATAGGCACCGACAATGGCGGAGGTGGCCAGCATCACCAGCAGAGAGAGCAGCCGCCAAAGCCTGATCAACCAGCGGTGCAGGATGATGATCACAAACCGGATCCGGACCACCGGATTGATCTCTTCGTCTGAACGCATTATCAGTCCCGCTTTTTCCGCGCTTTTGGCATAATGCCCGCTTTTGCAGCGGGACATGCCTTTGACCATCATCCAGACCCTGTTCAAGCCAGACGGCCCCCTGGCCCGCCATATTGACGGCTTCAAGGCCCGTGCCCCGCAACTGGAGATGGCCGAGGCGGTGTCGCGCGCCATCAAGCAAGGTGGCCGCTTGCTGGTGGAGGCTGGAACGGGCACTGGCAAAACCTATGCCTATCTGGTGCCTGCGCTGGAATCCGGCAAGCGGGTGGTGATCAGTACCGGGTCCAAGAATCTGCAGGAGCAGCTCTTCTATCGGGATCTGCCCACCATCACGGGGGCGCTTCACTACACCCCGCCGGTGGCACTGCTCAAGGGGCGCAGCAATTACCTCTGCATCGAGCGGATGAACCGCCTGCTCGCCGAATCCCACCTGCAAAAGCCCGACGTGCTCAATGATCTGGTCAAGGTGAAGTCCTGGTCCACCACCACGGACAATGGCGATGTGGGGGACATTCCGGGGCTGCAGGAGAATGCCGAGATCCTCCCCCATGTCACCAGCACCAACGAGAACTGCCTGGGCCGCGACTGTCCCTACTATGACGACTGCCACCTGGTGGTGGCCCGCCGCCGCGCCATGGAGGCCCAGGTGGTGGTGATCAACCATCACCTCTTTTTCGCCGACATGGCGGTGAAAGACACCGGCTTTGGCGAGCTGGTGCCCGAGGCGCAGGTCTATGTGTTCGACGAGGCGCACCAACTGCCCGAGATCGCCAGCCACTACTTCGGCAAGTCGGTGGGCAGCCGCACCATCCAGGATCTGGCCCAGGACATCCAGTTGGCTTATCGGGCCGAGGCTCACGACATGGCCCAGCTCGGCAAGGCGGCGGACAGGCTCGCCATTGCCAGTCAGGATCTGCGCCTTGCCTTCGGCGTGGAGGGGGGGCGCGGCAACACCCGGGATCTGCTGAGACAATCCCTCTGGGCCCAGGCGCTGGCCCGCCTCAACGATGCCATCGGGCTCTGTTATGAAGTGCTGAAACTGGCGCTCGGGCGAGGGGAGCAGCTGGATCACTGCTTCGAGCGCATCAGTGAGCTGCGCACTCGCCTTGGGGAGGTGCTGGCGGTCAACCAGACCGGTTTCTCCTACTGGTATGACTGTTCGCGTCTGCACTTTACCCTCAATCTGACGCCGCTGTCGGTCGCCGAGCGCTTCGGTGCCGAGGTGCAGCGCCCCGAGGTGGCCTGGGTCTTCACCTCGGCCACCTTGACGGTGGACAATCGCTTCGCCCACTTCGTCGCCGAGATGGGGCTGGCCGGCAGCGCCGAACTCATTCTCGACAGTCCGTTCGATTACGCCGAGCAGGCGCGCCTGTGCGTACCCCGTTTCCTGCCAGAGCCCAATGCCTTCGGGCGCGGGGAGCAGCTAGCGACCCTGATGATCCCCCTCATCAACAAGACGCCGGGGGGGTGCTTCTTCCTCTGCACCAGCCATCAGGTGATGCGCCAGGTGGCCGAGGTGCTGCGCCGGGAAATCGGCCGCACCGTCCTGCTGCAAGGGGAAGACAACAAGCAGCGGCTGCTCAAGAGCTTCGTGGAGAACGGTCGGGCCGTGCTGGTGGCCACCAGCAGTTTCTGGGAAGGGATAGACGTGCGGGGGGCGGCATTGTCCTGTGTTATCATCGACAAGCTGCCCTTTGCGAGCCCGGACGATCCCCAGCTCAAGGCTCGGGTGGAGGATTGCAAGCTCAAGGGGGGAGATCCCTTTGCCGAGCTGCAGTTGCCCAAGGCGGTGATTGCCCTCAAGCAGGGGGTGGGGCGGCTCATCCGTGATCGCAGTGATCACGGCGTACTGGTTATTTGTGATCCCCGGGTGGTCAACAAGCCCTATGGCGCCACCTTCATCAAGAGTCTGCCTGCCATCCCACGGACCCGGGAGCTGGCGACCCTGGGAGAATTTTTCGGACCACGGGAGTGAGTCCGCCGCGCCGGGGCTGATTGCACCCGGCCATGCATGACGGCAGGCCTTGGCCATGCTGACGATTTAACTGACTGATGTGAAGAGAATAAAAAGAATGGATGAGTTGAAGATCCTGGCCGTGGATACCGCCACCGAAGCCTGCTCCGCAGCCCTCATGGTGGGCGATACCCTCTTTTCCCGCTGGGAAGAGGCGCCCCGTGACCATACCCGCAAGATCCTGCCCATGGTTCAGGCTCTGTTGGATGAAGCCGGTCTATCGTTGGATGAGCTCGACGCCATCGCCTTCGGTCGTGGGCCTGGCTCCTTCACCGGGGTACGGATCGGGATCAGCGTGGCCCAGGGGCTCGCCTTTGGTGCCGGCGTGCCGATGATCGGTGTCTCCACCCTGGCGGCCATGGCCCAGGGGGCCCATAAGCTGGAAGGGGCCGAGCAGGTGCTTGCCGCCATCGATGCGCGCATGGACGAGGTCTATTTCGGCCACTACGCCTTGGTGGACGGGGTGATGACGCTGGTGGGCGAGGAGGTGGTGAGCGAGCCAGCCGCACTGGTGCAGGCCCGTGACAAGCTGACTGGCGCGGTGAGCTGCGTTGGCACCGGTTTTGAAACCTATGGCGAGACTCTGGACGGCCTGGCAGATGTGCTGACCCCAAGCCAGGTGCGTTTCCCGGCGGCCGCCGACATGCTGCCTCTGGCACGCCAGGCCTGGCTTGCGGGTGAGGCGGTGCCGGTAGAGCAGGCCACCCCTGTCTATCTGCGTGACAAGGTGACCTGGAAGAAACTGCCGGGTCGCGAATAGGCGGCAACAGCTGCCCCGGGCTGCTTTATCGGACGATGAAGGAGAGACGAATGAGAAAATCCGTGATCATGCTGGGATTGGTGGGGCTGCTGCTGGGCGGTTGCAGCACGGTGCCCAAAGAGCTTGCCTATGAGCCTGCGGATCAGCTAGTGGCCTATCAACCCGCCCTGCAGGGGATGGAAAGCAAGCCGGCCCGCTGGAGCGGTGTCATCTCGGCGGTCCACAACAAGGCGGATCAGAGTGTCATCGAGGTGGTCTATCTGCCCCTCAAGTCCAACGGGGTGCCGGAGCAGACCGAGCAGAGCCCAGGTCGTTTTCTCGCCATCATGCAGGGGTTTGTCGACCCGACCCTCTATGCCAAGGGTCGCAGCCTGACGGTGCTCGGCACCCTCGACAAGCCGGTGGACAGCCAGATTGGCGAGCACAAGTATCGCTTCTCGGTACTCAAGGTGACGGGGAGCAAGCTGTGGCCACCGGTGAAGGAGGTGGAGATCCGCTACATGGATCCCTACTTTTACGATCCTTTCTATGATCCCTTCTGGCCCAGACGGCCCCTGCGCCGCTGAGGAGCCCGGATGACGGCGACATTGCAGGAGCGCAGGCTGCGCCTGGCGGACGGGCGGCACATCGCCCTGCTGGACAATGGTCAGGAGGGCAGACCGCTGCTGGTGGCCCTCCATGGCTGGCTCGACAACGGTGCCAGCTTTTTGCCTCTGGCCCCCTGGCTGGGAGCGTTTCATCTGGTCTGCGTCGATCTGCCGGGCCATGGTCACTCCGATCACAAGTCGACTCCCTATGTCTTCGTGGACTGGCTGGATGATCTCTACCAGATCACCCAGGCCGCGGGCTGGCAGCGTTTCATCCTGCTTGGTCACTCCCTAGGGGCGCTGATTGCCTCTGCCTATGCCGGCGTTTTTCCCGAACAAATCGAGCGGCTCATTCTGCTGGAGGGGCTCGGCCCCTTGAGCCAGCCCGACGAGGAGGTACCGGGGCAGCTGCGCCGCGCCATCCTCAACCGCACTCGTACCCGTGAGCGTGCAACCAGTGGATTTGCCACCCTCGAGGAGGCGGTGGCTGCCCGCTGCAAGGTGGCAGACATCCCCCCGAGTGCGGCACGCCTTATCTGCGAGCGACAACTGGAGGCGCGGACAGGGCGCTGGTATTGGCGCAGTGATCCCCGTCTTCGCGATCTCTCGCCCCTGCGCATGAGCGAGGGGCAGGCCCAGGCCCTGATCCGGGCCATCGTCTGTCCGGTGCTCTTTATCCGGGGAGAGCAGGGCTTCCCCGGGCTCCTGGCACAGTGGCAGTTGCGGGAGGCGGCCTTTGGCCACATTGAACGGGTGACAGTGGCAGGAGGCCATCATTTTCATATGGAAAATTCATCAGAAACCGCCGTTTATATCGAAAACTTCGCTCAAATCCGGTAGGATCGGCGGCTTTGAATCATGTCAGGTTTGCTTTCTCCCTCACATTTCCCGTTGTTAATTCACTGTTAATTGATGTTGCCTTATGTAAATATGTGCGGCATTAGAGCATGAACTTAAAACAATTGATTGAAATGGATGTGACAGGGACGGAGGCAACACAGTGAGCGCACAGGTGCGAGTTATGCAGGAGAAGTTCGTGGAAAGAGTCTGGCTGAAGCGTTATCCAGAAGGGGTGCCCGCCGAGATCAATCCAGACCAATACGGCTCTCTGGTCGAGATGTTTGAAGAGTCGGTGAACCAGTTCGCCGATCAGCCCGCCTTCGTCAACATGGGGCAGACCATTACCTACCGCCGGCTGGAGGAGCAGTCCCGAGCCTTCGCCGCCTACCTGCAAAACGAGCTCAAGCTCGGCAAGGGGGACAGGGTGGCCGTGATGATGCCTAACCTGCTGCAATACCCCATCGCGGTATTCGGCATCCTGCGGGCCGGCATGACGGTGGTGAACGTCAACCCCCTCTATACCCCGCGCGAGCTGGAGCATCAGTTGAAAGACTCCGGCGCCAAGGCCATCGTCATCGTCTCCAACTTTGCCCACACCCTGGAAAAAGTGGTGTATGACACCCCGGTCAAGCATGTGATCCTGACCCGGATGGGAGACAACCTGGGGCTGGCCAAGGGGACCCTGGTCAACTTCGTGGTCAAATACGTCAAGAAGCTGGTGCCCAAGTACAACCTGCCCCATGCCAGCACCATGCGCCAGGCCCTCGCCAAGGGGCGCTACCTGCAGTACATCAAACCCGAGATCAGCAACCAGGACATCGCCTTCCTGCAATACACCGGCGGGACCACCGGCCTCTCCAAGGGGGCCATGCTGACTCATCGCAACATGATCGCCAACGTCGAGCAGTGCCTCGGTGTCTATGGCCCCGTGCTGGAGCGCGGCAAGGAGTTTGTGGTCACGGCGCTGCCGCTCTATCACGTCTTCGCCCTGACGGTGAACTGCCTGCTGTTCATGCGTCTGGGGGGCTACAACCTGCTCATCAGCAACCCCCGCGACATCCCGGGTTTTGTCAAAGAGATCAAGAAGTATCCTTTCACCTGCATCACCGGAGTGAACACCCTGTTCAACGCCCTGGTCAACAACGACGAGTTCAAGGGCATGGATTTTGCCAAGCTCAAGCTCACCATCGGTGGCGGCATGGCGGTGCAACGGGCGGTGGCCGAGCAGTGGAAGGGGCTGACCGGCACCCCGCTGCTGGAGGGCTATGGCCTGACCGAGTGCTCGCCGCTGGTGAGCGTCTGCCCCTATGACCTGGTGGATTACAACGGCTCCATCGGCCTGCCGGTCTGCTCCACCGAGATCCGTCTGGTGGATGACGAGGGGAACCAGGTCACCGAACGGGGCGCCCCCGGCGAGATGCAGGTGCGCGGTCCTCAGGTGATGACCGGCTACTGGCAGCGCCCGGAGGCGACCGCAGAGGTGATGCAGGATGGCTGGCTCTGCACCGGCGACATCGCGGTATGCGACGAGCAGGGTTTCTTCAAGATCGTCGATCGCAAGAAGGACATGATCCTGGTCTCCGGCTTCAACGTCTACCCGAACGAGATAGAAGACGTGGTTGCCCTGCATCCCAAGGTGCTGGAGGTGGCCGCCGTCGGCGTACCCAACCCGGTGTCCGGCGAGCAGGTGAAGATCTTCGTGGTCAAGAAAGATGCAAAGCTGGCGGAAGAGGAGATAATTGCCCACTGCCGCAAACATCTGACTGCCTATAAGGTGCCGAAACTGGTAGAATTTCGCGACGAACTTCCCAAGACCAACGTGGGCAAGATCCTGCGCCGCGTGCTGCGCGACGAGGAGATTGCCAAGCAGTAACCGGCATGCACTGCTTTGCAGTCCAGCGCTGTCGTTATGCAAAACCGTGGGACATCCACGGTTTTTTCTTTCTGGATCCGACCAACGTGCAGGCAACGATGCAATATCAACTCATTTCACAGCAAGCCGAACTGGATCAGTATCTCGCTTCTCTGGCCGACGTTCCCCTGGCCATCGATACCGAATTCGTTCGCACCCGTACCTACTATCCCCAGCTCGGTCTGTTCCAGATCTACGATGGCAAGCAGCTTGCCCTGCTCGATCCCCTGACCCTGGATCTCTCCGGTTTGTGGCAGCGTCTCGGTCGGGCCGGACAGATTGCCATCCTGCACGCCTCCGGTGAGGATCTGGAACTCATCCAGCATCAGGCGGGTCACCTGCCCAACCAGATGCACGATACCCAGCTGGCGGCAGCCTTCCTGGGCCATGGCGTGTCGGTGGGGTTTGGCGCCCTGGTCAACGAATTCCTCGGGGTCGAGCTTGAGAAGGATCAGGCCCGTACCGACTGGCTGGCGCGCCCCCTTACCCCTCGTCAGCTGGAATATGCCGCGGCGGATGTCTTCTACCTCATGCCCCTCTACGAGAAGGTGATGGCCAGACTGCGCGAGAGCGGCAAGTTCCCCTGGTTCGAGCAGGAGTGCCAGAACCACTCCGCCCGCAAGACCCAGGGCAGCGATCCCCGTCAGGCCTACCTCGAGATCGTCAACGCCTGGCAACTGGGTCGCCGCGAGCTGGCCATCCTGCGCGAGCTGGCCGCCTGGCGCCAGCAGGAAGCAGTACGCCGGGATCTCGCCCTCAACTTCGTGGTCAAAGAGCTGCACCTGTTCAAGGTGGCGGAGCGTCGTCCCGCTTCGCTTCGGGATCTCAACGAGCTGGGCCTCTCGCCCATCGAGATCAAGATCCACGGCAAGCGTATGCTGGACATCGTCGCCGCCGCCCAGCAGAGCGACCCTGCTAGCTGGCCCGATCCCATCCGCCGTCTGGTGGACTTCCCCCAGTACAAGGCCGAGCTCAAGCGCATCAAGGCCATGGTGGAGGAGAAGGCCAAGGCCAGCAACATTCCGCCGGAGCTGGTGGCGAGCAAGAAGATCATCCACCAGTACTTCACCTGGAGCTGGCGCATGAGTGCCGAGGAGCGGGCCAGGGCGGACAAGCCCATGCTGCTGCAAGGGTGGCGTCATGAGCTGGTAGGCCACCTGCTGGCACAGTGACGAGTACGCAGTACGAGAAGGGGAGTCCATGACTCCCTTTTTTCATGCCTGTGCGGCTGCCCCCGGGGTTGCCGGGATCGTCGCGCCAGGGGGTTGGTCATGTTGGGAAGCGAGAAGGGGTGGAGGAGGGAAATGGCGGGCACAAAGGGTGCCCCCATCAGAGTTCGTGAGCGTGGAATCCCTTGCGGTAGCGGGCTTCGCAGCGCGGGCAGCGTTGCAGAGTCGGATCCTGTTCCAGCTGTTCAGGGAGCAGCGGCTCCTCACAATCGGAGCAGAAGCCATAGAGCCCCAGATCCATCTGGCAGAGCGCGGCGTCGAGCCGCTTGAGGCGCGCCACACTCTGCGCCACCTTGGGCAGATCGAGACGACTGGTCAGATCCACCAGTTGATCCCGCTCGCAATTCTCCACCTTCTGTGCCCAGTCGTCTTGTCGACAGGCCTTGAGCTGACCCATCAGCTCTTCTCTTGTTTGCGCCCAGTCGGTCAGAAGGCGCTCATGCCATTCGGCCAACCGGGCTTGCGTCACTTCACACACAGCAGCCCCCAAAAACGAGTGATAAAACTCGGCCAGTATAGGGAAACCCGCGGTTTATCAAGATGACATGAATCAAGTTAACCGTGCTTTGACGGGTTTTTCCGGCAGGTGCTGCGGCTTGCCGGTGATGACGTAGAGCACTCCCGCCACCAGACAGACGACACCCACCAGGGTACTCATGGGGGGCATGATCCCGCGCAGCATAAAGGCGTAAAAGAGCCCCGCCAGAGTCTCGAACACGATGAGCGGCCCGACCAGCACGGTCGGCAGGCGCTGGCTCGCTTCGTTCCAGCACAGGGTGCCGAGCCAGGAGCAGAGGAGCCCCACTGCCCCCATCAGCAGCACGAAGCGCAGGGGCGTCGGCCCGAAGGGCAGGGGAAAGTCCGGTGCGCTAAGGGCAAGATGGCCGAGGCTGCCGAGATAGGCAATGAGCGCCACCGGCAGGGTCACCAGCCCCTGGGCGGTGGCCCAGACGGCCGGACTGCGGCCCGGGTGCTCGCGCAGCCAACGGGCGTTGCGCAGGGGATACCAGGTCCAGCACAGCACGGCGCCCACCGCCAGGGCGAGCCCAAGCAGTTGTTCGGTGCGCGCCTCGGTGTGCCAGGTGAGCTCGGCGCTGTTGACCAGACAGAGGCCGGCCCCCATCAGCACCAGGGACGGGTAGAGCCGGGTGCGGGAGAGGCGACCGTCCCGTGCGCCATAGAGGCGGTTGGCGGCCAGGGCCGTCACCACCGGCAGGGTGCCGATAAACATGGCCGCCAGGGGCGAGCCGATGCGCAAGATGGCCCCCGACAGGCAGAAGTAGTAGAGGAGGTTCCCCACCAGAGTGAGGGCGAGGGCCTCTCGCCAGTCGCTGGCCGAGAGGGCCGCCAAGTGTTTGCGGGCCTGCCAGGCGAGCGGCAGTACGATGAGGCCGAAGGCGAGGTAGCGGCCGCTCGCGAGCAGGGCGGGGGGATAGCCGTCCACCAAGAGGGGGGCGACGAAGATGAGCCCCCACATCAGGCCGGCCAGCAGGGCAAACAGGACTCCGATCAACATGTTTCATATCCGGTAAAGAAGAAGGAGGCCAGCCTAGCAGGGGGGAAGGGGGGCGTATTGAACCAGATTGCGCTTTAGCGGCCAGCCTGCACCTGTTTCTGGTAGCGGACCGGGGTGGTGCCATAGCGGCGCAGGAAGGCACGGTTGAGGTGGGACTGATCGGCCAGACCACAGGCGGCGGCCACCTCGGCCGCGGGCAGGCCGGCAGCCAGCCACCCCTTGGCGCGCTGCAGGCGGATGGCCATCAACATCTGCTGGGGGGTGACGTGAAAGCGGGCCTTGAAGCTGCGCTGGAAGTGGTAGGGGCTGAGGTTCACCGAACCGGCCAGCTCGGCCAGGGTAATGGGGCGGGCGAAACAGGCCTGCATATAGTCGATGGCGCGGCCCAGAGGGTGGGCCGCTTCGCGCGGGGCCGCCAGGGCCCGGGCATGGGGGCGCAGGGTCTCGCACACCCTCAGCAGCAGGCCGTCGGCGGCGAGCTCGCTGTCACAGTGCCAGAGGGCATCCAGGGCCGCCTGCAGGACGGGGGCAGTGCGCGGATCGCTTCGCACGGCATCGGTGAAATACCAGTCGCGCTCGCCGCTGATGGCCTCGAGCCGATCGGCGGGCAGGTAGAGCATGCGATAGCGCCACCCTTGCTCGCAGGCTGACTCGCCCGTGTGCAGCTCATCGGGGTTCATCAGCACCAGGCTGCCGGGACCGGCCAGGAGCTGGCTGCCGCGATAGCGAAAGCGCTCGGCACCACACTCGATGACACCGAGGCCAAACCCCTCGTGACTATGGGGATCGAAGATGTGGTGCTGGATGTGGGCGCGATAGAGCTCGGTCGCAGGCTGCCCCGGCAGGGCGCGAAAATCGGCCCTGTCGTGCTGATGGGTAAAGTTGACCGGCACTCCTTGCATCCTGACCTCCTGTCACCGTGTCGATATCATAAGCCGCCGCGTGGCGGCGGCCAAGACTAGGCCCGGGCGGCGCACTCGCGCTCGAGGGCGGCGCGGATCTCCTCTGCGGTCTTGATGGTGCGGATGCGGCGAAACAGCTCGTCGGCCTGGGGGTATTCCCGCACTATGTAGGAGAACCACTGCTTGATGCGACTCGGGTAGTAGTCGGCCTTGTCGCTCGCCAGATCCTGCTCGGTGTAGGTCACTATCAATTGCAGTACCTCGGCCCAGCTCATGTGGGCACACCCCGTCTTCATCACGTTGGCCAGGTTGGGCAGGGAGATGGCGCCCCGGCCCACCATGAGGGCATCGCAACCGGACACCCGGGCACAGGTCAGGGCATCGGCATGGTTCCAGATCTCGCCGTTGGCGGTGACGGGGATGGGCAGGGCGCGGCGAATTGCGTCCACGTACTCCCAGTGGGCCGGCGCCTTGTAGCCTTCGCGCTTGGTGCGGGCATGCACCGCCAGCTCGTTGGCGCCCCCCTGATAGACGGCCTGGGCGTTGTCCAGATAGAGATCCTTGTCATCGTATCCCAGGCGGATCTTGGCGCTCACCGGCAGGTGGGCAGGCACGGCCTCCCGCACCGCCTTGACGATGCGATAGACGGTCTCGGGTTCTTTGAGCAGCACGGCGCCCCCCTTGCTCTTGTTGACCGTGGGGGCAGGGCAGCCGAAGTTGAGATCGACCCCGGGAGAGCCGAGCTCGATGGCCCGGATGGCATTTTCTGCCAGCCACTCCGGATGTTGTCCCAGCAGTTGCACCCGTACCGGGGTCCCTGCACGGGTCTTGCCATCCTGTTTCAGCTCGGGGCAGAGGCGATGGAAGACCTTGGCGGGCAGCAGTTGATCGACCACCCGGATGAATTCACTGACGCAGAGGTCGTAATCATTGACGGAGGTGAGGACCTCCCTCATCAGGTGATCCAGCACCCCCTGCATGGGGGCCAAAATAACGCGCATAGCTGCTTCCGAAGACAAGGGGAGAAAAAAGAGCGCAGATTGTAGTGGCAATGGCCGGGATTGTCAGCCGTCTGCCCACTCGATGGCCCCCATCGACGGCCGCAGACTGGGCCAGGCTGTCAGCTTCCGGGCCAACTCTGTTAGGCTAAAGGCAGAGATACATGCAGAGGAGTACCCATGAAACGCTGGTGTCTGATGGCCCTGGGCTGGCTTGCCTTCGCCACCGGGATAGTCGGGATAGTCCTGCCCCTGTTGCCGACCACCCCCTTCATGTTGCTGGCGGCGGCGCTGTTTGCGCGCTCCTCCCCCCGCTTTCATGGCTGGTTGCTGGCGCATCCCTGGTTTGGCCCCCCCATCCTCGATTGGCAGCAGTATCGCGGCATTCGCCGTCACGCCAGACGCCGCGCCATCATCTTCATCCTGATCTCGTTTTCGGTATCGCTGCTGGTGGTGCCATTGCCCTGGGTGAGATGGCTGCTGGTTGTCATAATGGTGATCCTGCTCACCTGGTTGATGCGTCTGCCGGTGCTGGAGCCGGTTGCAATGAAGAAGTGAAATCCCTAAGCTATCGCGGCAATAATGCTATGGAGTCGGCTCGTCATTTTTGCGTGACGGGCCTTTTTATTGCCCCCAGGCGGAGACCCCGTGCGCCGCCATGGCAGGGCTCAAAAAATAAGCGGTCAAATAATGAATCCGGAAACCCTGAAGTTTATCGAAGCGAGCATCAAGACCATTCCCGACTATCCGAAGCCGGGCATTCTGTTTCGCGACATCACCAGCCTGATCGAGAATGCCGAGGCCTTCAAGGCCACCATCGATCTGCTGGCCGATCATTACCGTGATCAAGGCATCACCAAGATTGTCGGCACCGAGGCCCGTGGCTTCATCTTCGGCGCCCCGGTTGCCTACGCCATGGGGCTGGGGTTCGTGCCGGTGCGCAAGCCGGGCAAGCTGCCCCGCGCCGTCATCGAGGAGTCCTACGCCCTGGAGTACGGCACCGACACCCTGCAACTGCACACCGATGCCATCGTGCCCGGTGACAAGGTGCTGGTGGTGGACGATCTGCTGGCCACCGGCGGCACCGTCGATGCCACCGTCAAGCTCATCCGCCGCGCCGGCGGTGAGGTAGCGGATGCCGCCTTCATCATCTCCCTGCCGTCCCTGGGCGGTGATGCCCGCCTGACCGCCGCCGGCGTCAAGGTGGTCTCTCTGGTGGAACTCGCGGGGGCGTAAATCGCCCCTTCGCGCGGCAGGCCTCGTCACCCTGCTTTCTGCCGCAAACCGGTGCCTGAACGGGCACCGGTTTGAAATTCAAGCGATCCCTCCCAAGGCGGCGCATCCCCCATACAGCCAGCCCTCCATTTGTGTTAGCATCCAGCCTCAATGCCTCGTTTCCCAGCATCGAGATCTATGAGCTATCAGGTTTTGGCGCGCAAATGGCGCCCCCATACGTTTGAACAAGTGGTCGGCCAGCAACATGTGCTGACGGCCCTGACCAATGCCCTGGATCAGGGACGGCTTCACCATGCCTACCTGCTGAGCGGGACCCGCGGGGTGGGCAAGACCACCATCGCCCGCATTCTGGCCAAGAGTCTCAACTGCGAGCAGGGGATCAGCAGCCATCCGTGCGGTGTGTGCGATACCTGCCGCGAGATCGATCAGGGCAATTTCGTCGATCTGCTGGAAATCGATGCGGCGTCCCGCACCAAGGTGGAAGACACCCGCGAACTGCTCGACAACGTGCAGTACCGTCCGGCCCGTGGTCGTTTCAAGGTGTACCTCATCGATGAAGTGCACATGCTGTCGCGCCACAGCTTCAATGCGCTGCTCAAAACCCTGGAAGAGCCGCCCCCCTATGTGAAATTCCTGCTGGCCACCACGGATCCGCAGAAGCTCCCCATCACCATCCTCTCGCGCTGCCTGCAGTTTCATCTGAAGAGTCTGGATCAGACCCAGATTGCCAGGCAGCTCGAATGGGTGCTGGATCAGGAGGGACAACCCTTCGAGCCTCGCGCCCTGCTGGCCCTGGCCAAGGCGGCCGACGGCAGCATGCGCGATGCCCTGAGCCTCACCGATCAGGCGCTGGCCCACGGCAACGGCAGCGTGCGCCTGGAGAGCGTGCTCACCATGCTGGGGACCCTCGATCATCACCACCTGCACCAGTTGCTGGAGGCAGTGCTGCGCCAGGATGCACCCGCCACCATGGCCAAGATCACCGAGATAGCGACCCTGGGCCCCGACTTTGATCAGCTCCATGCCGAGCTGGAAGCCTTGCTCCACCGGGTGGCCATGGCGCAACTGCTCCCTGCGAGCGTGCAGGAGCAGGGGGCGGATGCCGATGCCTTGCTGCAGCTCGCCGGAGCCATGAGCCCGGAAGAGGTGCAGCTCTGCTATCAAATCGTGCTGGGGGGGCGCAAGGATCTGCCCTGGGCCCCTGACGGGCGCACCGCACTGGAGATGACCTGTCTGCGGATGCTGGCCTTCTCTCCCCGGCGCGAGGTGGTCCATCCCGCCAACCTGGCGGCCCAACCTCTCATGACAGGGCACTCCGGCGTGATGGCGGCAGCGAGGGAAAGCGCGCCGCTCCTGCCGGGAAAGCCCCAGGGGGCTGAGCCGGCCCCGGCTGCCAGCGCAGCACCACAGGCTCCCGCCGCGCCAGCATCGGTCCTTGCGGCCGAGCACGTCGCCCCCGCACCCAAGGCGGAGGAGGGCGCAGTGCTGGATCCGCTCTTTGCCGAGCAGGATGAGCTGCTGCGCGAGGCCGAACGGATGGGCTATGAGGCCGCGGTGCCCGCCAGTCCGCCTGCAGAGCCAGCCTCTGCGCCGTTGGCGGCGGATGACGCCGGGCAGATGCAGCAGGTTGAGGTCCAAGGGGAAGACGTCACTATCTCTTCGACCTCCAGCATGCAGAGCCTGCTTGGCAAGCGCAATTTGCTGCGAAGCCGCCTGCGTGGCGAGCAGAGTGCAAACGCCGCGCCTGCCCGGGTCACTCCCGTCAAACCGGTGGCCGCGACCAAACCGGCCCCGATGCCTGCCGTCGCGACTTCGCCCCAGGCCGAGGTGCAACCAGCGGCGCGGCCCGAGATGCCGGGGCAGGGATCTGCCATGCAAACGGGGTATGACGACCTGCCCCCTCTGGATGCCTATGAAGAGGGGGCCAGTGACTACGAAGAGTATCTGAGTCAGGGGTTTGACGAGGGGTTTGCCAGTGCCCCGTTGCCCACGCGGGCAGTGACTTCCGCCCAGCCAGCTCCCGCCACCATGGATCCTCCTTCGCAGGAGGATCTGCCGCCCTGGGATCTGGGCGCTGACGTCGGCAGCGCGGATGCGGCGGCACCTGCTGTTGCCGCTATGGTGCCTGCCGCGCCTCCAGTGGCCGCGAGCGAGCCTCAGCCCGCCATTGCATTGATGGAGACCATCGACTGGGATGCCCTGGAGAGCGACGCCCAGCCCGAGGAGGAGGGAGAGGTCGCCCGTCTGATCCCCTCGTCCTTGCTGGTCAATTGCGGGGACGCCTGGGCCGAGCTCATCGCCCGCACCGGGGTGGGGGGTCGGCTGCGTCAACTGGCCATCAACGCGGTGATGACCCGGGAAGGCAATCGGGTCTCCCTGCTGCTCAAACCCGAGCAGCGCCATCTGGTGAGCGACAAGGCCCGCGCCGATCTGGCCGAGATCATCAGTCCCGAGCTGGGCGGCCCGGTTCACATCGATGTGACCCTGGGCTCGGATCCCGCGCGGGAGACGCCGCTCGAGATAGAGCACCGTCTCTATCTCGGGGTGCGTGAACAGGTGAGCCGGGATCTGGCGGCGGATCCCAACGTACAATTCTTGCTGCAGCGTTTCGGCGCCGTGCTCCATCCCGAGAGCATCGAACCCCTGAGTCGCTGAATTGCGGTGAAAAAACCGTGCCGGGGTTTGTCCCCGGTTGAAAAGACCTTTGGCTGCCCCCATTTAGGGCAGATGAACCCACAGCCCGGCGCTGGATGCCGGATTTCAAGACGAGAGACGATCTATGTTTGGTAAAGGTGGAATGGGTAACCTGATGAAACAGGCCCAACAGATGCAAGAGCGCATGCAGAAGATGCAAGAGCAGCTGGCCCAGATGGAAGTGGTCGGCGAGGCGGGCGCAGGCATGGTCAAGGTGACCATGGCCGGCAGCCACAGCGTGCGTCGTATCGAGATCGATCCCAGCCTGATGGAAGATGACAAGGAGATGCTGGAAGATCTGGTCGCCGCCGCCGTCAATGACGCCGTGCGCCGCGTGGAAGAGCAGAACAAGGCCAAGATGGGCGAGCTGACCGGCGGCATGCAACTGCCCCCGGGCTTCAAGATGCCCTTCTGAGGATACTGCCCGTATCCGTTTCCCCTCCTCTGGGAAGGGGAAAAATGAAAAGGCCAGAGCCAAGCTCTGGCCTTTTGCATGTCAGCACACCCGGGAACGGCCATGCACAGATCATGGCGGGGGCGGCGTACTTGCCTGCCCCAGGGGGGAGAAGCCCTCGACCAGATGATCGATGAGGGCGCGGATGGCAGGCAGCAGACCGCGGCGTGAGGGGAAGACCGCGTGGATCACCTCCTGGCGCGGTGCCCAATCGGGGAGCAGACGCACCAGCCGGCCATCGGCCAGGGGCTCATTCATCATCATGGTGGGCAGTTGCACGACCCCGAGCCCGTCGATCGCCCCCTGACGCAATGTCTGCATGTCGGTGGTGGCAAAGCGGGGGCTGTGGTGCTGTTTGACTCGGGCCCCATCGGGGCCCAGCAGGGTCCAGTGATGGCCTTCCAGGCTGGCGCCATGACCGAGGCTCGGCCATGACAGCAGATCTGCGGGGGCCCGGGGCATGCCGAGTGACGCGACAAGGGCCGGGCTTGCCACCAGACACTGGGTTGCATAACCCAGCACCCGCATGGCGAGATCGCTGTCCTCCAGGGGCAGTGGCCGCACCCTGAGCGCCATGTCCAACCCCTCCGCGACCAGATCCACCGCCCGGTTGACCCCGACGAGCTGCACCTTGACGCTGGGATGGGCCAGGGCGAAAGAGACCAGCATCCTCCCGACGTGGGCGTGGAGCAGATCGATGGGGCAGGCGATGCGCACCAGACCGCAAGGCTCGCTCTGGGTCGCGGCGATGAGATCCTGCGCCGCATCGGCTTCCACCAGCATGGCCCGGCAACGGGTGTAATAAGCCTGCCCGAGTTCGGTGACGGTGAAGCTGCGGGTGGAACGCTGGATAAGACGCACCCCGAGTCGTTCCTCCAGCATGGCGATGCGGCGGCTGAGCCTGGATTTGGGCATGCCGAGGGCCCTGCCGGCCTGGGCAAAGCCCCCGTGATCCACCACCTGGACATAGAAATAGAGGTCGTTGAGATCCTGTTGCATGGGGTTATCGTTCACAAAATAGGACGCTGATGGCCAATTTTACGTCTACCGGACGCAGCGTTCCAGACTCACAATGCGAGCAACGACACATCCCGTGACGATCACCCAGGAGAGCATCATGAAAAGAGTCATCGGTATTTACAGCGCCCCTCGACAACACTGGGTCGGCGACGGATTCCCGGTTCGCTCGCTGTTCTCGTATCAGACCCATGGCCGCGCCTTGAGCCCTTTCCTGATGCTGGACAGGGCTGGCCCGGCACATTTCGAGCCCGCCGATCATGCCAGGGGCGTGGGGGAACACCCGCACCGTGGTTTTGAGACGGTCACCATCGTCTATGAAGGGGAGGTCGCCCATCGCGACTCGACCGGCCAGGGGGGGATCATCGGTCCGGGAGACGTGCAGTGGATGACGGCCGCCGCCGGCATCATGCACGACGAGTTCCACTCCCAGGGGTTCACCCGTCGTGGTGGCACCCTCGACATGGTGCAGCTGTGGGTCAACCTGCCCGCCAAACACAAGATGTCGACGCCCGGTTATCAGGGCATCACCAGCGACAGCATCCCGCAACTGAGCCTCAAGGAGGGCGATGTGCGGGTGCGCATCATCGCCGGGAACGATGCCGGGTTGCAACAAGGCGAGGTAGAGGGGCCAGCCCGAACCTTCTCGCCCATGAACATCTGGGATCTGCGGCTCAAGGGCGGGGCCAGCGTGGTGCTGCCGGCGGTAGCGGGATGGAACAGCGCCTTGGTGGTGCTCAAGGGCTCTCTCATTATCAACGGTCAGGAGCGCGCGGGCGAAGCACAACTGGTGCTGCTCGATCCCAACGGGGAGGAGTTCATGCTGGAGGCGGAGGGCGAGGCCAGCTTGTTGCTGCTGAGTGGCGAGCCCATCGATGAACCCATCGTGGGTTATGGCCCCTTTGTCATGAACAGCGAGGCAGAGATCCATCAGGCGATAGATGATTTCAACAGCGGCCGGTTCGCCGTCATCGCCCCCTGAGACAATCCCGATAAAAACAAAGCGCCTGATGGCGCTTTGTTTTTTTATGGGCCCTGGTCAACCGAGCCAGCCGAGGGCCAGCGCCAGCCTGCCGCACAAGGCGGCCAGCAGGATGCCAAGCAGGGTGCGCAGCAGCCAGATCACCACCAGCTGTCCCACGCTCACCGGGATCCGGGTGGCCAGGATGCAGGGGATGGAGGCAGAGAAGAAGAGCACCGAGCTGACCGAAACCACGGCCGCGACATAGCGCACCAGCAGGTCGGCATCCTTGAGCAGGATGGCGGGCAGGAACATCTCGGCCAGACCGGCCGAGAGGGCCTTGGCGGTGGCGAGCGGCTCGCCGAGATCCAGCAGCCAGGTCAGTGGCCAGAGCAGCCAGCCCAGCAGATCGAACAGGGGGGTGTGCTTTGCCAGCAGCAGGCCCAGCAGACCGACGGACAGTATGGTGGGCACCACGGCAGCGGCCATGTGAAGACCGTCCCTGAGGTTGTCCTTCAATTGCCGCAGCAGGGGATCGGCCTGGTGGGACTGGGTCAGGCCGCAGGTGAGGGCCGCCTGCCAGCGGCTCATGCCATCCGGTAGCGGCTCGTCGGTCTCCCCATGGTGAGCCAGACGGCTGATGGGAGGAACGCGCGCCAGGATGGCGGTGATGACGAAAGTGATCACCAGGGTGGACCAGAAGTAGAAGTTCCAGTGTCCCATCAGGTTGAGGGTCTTGGCCACGATGATCATGAAGGCGGCCGAGACGGTGGAGAAGCCGGTGGCGATGATGACGGCTTCTCGCACCGTGTACTTGCCCGCGAGGAAGACTCGGTTGGTGATGAGCAGGCCCACCGAGTAGCTGCCGACGAAAGAGGCGACGGCATCGATGGCGGAGTGACCCGGCGTGCGCCACAGGGGGCGCATCACGGGTTGCATCAGCACCCCGATGAATTCCAGCAGGCCGAAACCGAGCAGGAAGGTCAGGGCCATGGCGCCGATAGGCACGATGAGACCCACAGACATGGCCAGTTTATCGAACAGGAAGGGGAGGCGATCCGGGGTCATCAACCAGGCAGGGCCCCAGTCTGTGACATACAAAATGGCCAGGGCCAGCCCGAGCAGCTTGAACAGGCTCAATACCCTGTCGATGGGACGGGCGCGCCAGCGGCCATCCAGCAAGGGGGTGATGGCGCCATAGGCGATGAGCAAGAGAATGAGGGTCAGGGCAAGGGGGCGCTGGGCAATCAGAAAGCCGGCCAGGTGATCCACCACTATGGTGCTGCGCCCGCCAAGCTCGAAGGGCACGAAAAAGATGGCGATGCCAAGCAGGCTGGCCAGCAGCAGCTTGATGCCGGCCCCTGATCCTGCCGGTGCAGTGAGCGTGTGTTCAGGTTCCATTTTCTCTCCTTGTGGTCCGCATGGTTCAATTCCGTTGAGGGGATGATTTGTATATACAATATCGTCCGGCGCTCAAAATGGAAACACCAAAGTCACCAAAATGCAACATGTGAATCGGTGTGGATGCAGATGACCCCAATGTTGAAAAGCGTGATCTTGGGGGGAAGAGGGGCCGGGATGGCGAGTGGGTGGTGAGACATCAAGAGGTAAAACAGGGAGGTAAGCGACCAGCGCCAGGAAAAACATGAGCGGCTATTTACCCTTTTTGGCCATATTCATTCATGAGCCTATATTCATGACTATTTATGAATAAATCATAAACCCTTTGTTCATTTGACTACTTTTCGACTATCCCATTGCAGAGTAAGATGCCTCTTCAATAAAAATAAGAATTAGGAGTTCGGGTGTGAAGGCATTAGAGAAAGAAAGGATATCGCCCTATATCAGCCAGTTATACGAGTGCGGTATTAATGATTCTGACATTAAGCTCGTCGTGGACCAATTTCGCGCCGACGTTTCCTGTAGTTCATCCCTGTTTTTATTGCGGGATGATGACAAGAGCGACGGAATAAAGCTTTTTTCCAGCGGTCTGACCGAGGCCCAGCAGCAGTTTTACCTGCAACATCATCGCCAGGATGTGTGGTTCAACCATTACTTGGATAAAGGGTGCAAGGGGATTGTCAGCGCCAACAGCATTTCAAGCTCGGTGGGCCTGCTGGCAAGTTTCGGCGCCCAATTCGCCGCCGGCGGCGTCTGCCAGGTGAAAGGGCGTGGGCTGAGCAGCCTGTGCAGTTACCGTGGTGCAGCGCAAGATGATTTCAGTAGTCGCGACCTCACCTCGCTCTCTGAAATCTATTCCGGACTGGCGGCCTGGAGCCACCATTATTGGAACTTGCTGGCCCTGGAAACCCAGAACTATCAGTTGCAACAGCTGGTGAAAAACCATAATAAGCCCAGCGCCATCATAGACGACAAGGGGCATATTCATTATTCCAATGTGGCCTTCAACCGTATCGCCGATGAAAATGTGGAATTGCGGGCCATCAATGGCATTTTATCTTTGCAGAATAAGGAGCAGCAACGCCAGCTCAAGGAGATCCTCAATGGCTTTGCCTATTTGCTGCCCGGCGCCAGCGCCTATATGTCCATTCCCCGTCAGCCTAACCTGCGCCCGCTGCTGGTCCAATGCACCCTGATGAGCGGACTCAGCCGCTTTGAACGCTATGTGGAAGTGGTGCTGCGTGACCCCGAGCACGCCTTCAACCCCGACATCGAAGCGCTGGCCAGCCTCTATCCCCTCACCATCGGCGAGAAGGAGCTGCTGGTACTGATGAGCAAGGGTTACAGCAGCAACGACATCGCGGAGCTGCGCGGTGTCAAGGTGGAAACCGTGCGCTCCACCCTGAAAGGGGTGTTCAAGAAGACCGACTGCCACAGCCAGAACGAGCTCTTGCTCTTGCTGCAATCCATCTCCTGATCCATGCGGACTATGCTTGGAGTGAGCCGGACATAGTGCCCGGCTCTTGCCTCCCCTCGGGAGGCTCGTTGGGGGAAAGCGTCATGGAATCACTCAAGGCAAAGGACTACATGCAGACCAAGCCCATCACCTTCAGCGCAGAGATGATGGTACAGGCGGCGGTGGAAAAATTTCTCAACAGTCATCAGTTGGGCGGCCCCGTAGTGGACAGCCAGGGACATCTGATTGGCTGGGTCTCCGAGCAGGATTGCATCGCCGTCATGTTGAAAGAGGCTTACCACTGTGAACAGGTGGCCCAGGTCAGGGATGTGATGCGCAAGGAGGTGCTGGCAGTCGGCCCCGACACCAGCATCCTGGATCTGGCGGAGATGATGATGGGTCAAAAGCCCAAGATCTATCCTGTGGTGGAGGAGGGGCGCCTGCTCGGGGTCATCAACCGCCACAATGTGATGCAGGCCATCCACGCCCAGCTTGGCACCTGTTTCGTGCATCAGGCCAGAGTCTGAACGGTGTTGTCTGGTTGTTTTCAAAGAGCAGGCTCCGGCCTGCTCTTTTCATCCGTGACGGTCATGACGCCTCCGGCTTGATGTGCTGGCGCGGCGCTTTAAGGCTTGCACCGCCCAGCCTCGCTCTTTAGGATCTCCTCCAGCTATCGATATGGCCCTTGATGGGCACTCTTTTAAGGAATTCGTACCTTGTCTCTCTCTATCGAGGCGCTGCGCCGCCGTCTTACCGCCTGCATGAATCTCGACGCCCGCCGTCTCTCCAGTCGACTGCACGGGGTCAAGAAGCTGCCGGAAGCCAAGCAGGCTGCCGTGCTCGAGACCATCGCCGCTGACCTGGATGTGGCACAGGCGCGCTACCAGTCCCGTCTGGCGGGCGTGCCCAAGGTCACCTATCCGGACAATCTGCCAGTCAGCCAGAAGCAGGGGGAGATCGCCAAAGCCATTGAAGAGCATCAAGTGGTGATCATCGCCGGCGAAACCGGTTCGGGCAAAACCACCCAGATCCCCAAGATCTGTCTGGCGCTCGGGCGTGGGGTCAAGGGCTTCATCGGCCACACCCAGCCGCGCCGTCTGGCGGCCCGTACCGTCGCAGCCCGCATCGCCGAGGAGATGGAGTCCGAGCTTGGCCACTACGTGGGTTACAAGGTGCGCTTTACCGATCAGGTGAGCGAGCATACCCACATCAAGCTGATGACCGACGGTATCCTGCTGGCGGAGATCCAGAACGACCGGATGCTCACCCAGTACGACACCATCATCATCGATGAGGCCCACGAGCGCAGCCTCAACATCGACTTCATTCTGGGCTATCTCAAACAGCTGCTGCCCAAGCGCCCCGATCTCAAGGTGATCATCACCTCGGCCACTATCGACCCGCAGCGCTTCTCCCGTCATTTCAACAAGGCGCCGGTGATCGAGGTCTCTGGCCGCACTTATCCGGTGGAGGTGCGCTACCGCCCGCTCGTCAGTGATAAAAGCGAAGGGCTGGAGGAGCGCGACGAACTGCAGGGGATCTTCGATGCGGTGGAAGAGCTGGCCCGCGAAGGGCTGGGGGACATCCTCATCTTCATGAACGGCGAGCGGGAGATCCGCGATACCGCCGATGCCCTGCGCAAGCTCAATCTGCGCGACACCGAGGTGCTGCCGCTCTACGCCCGCCTCTCCAACGCCGAGCAGAACAAGGTATTCCAGCAACATGCCGGACGGCGTATCGTGCTTGCTACCAACGTGGCGGAGACCTCGCTGACGGTGCCGGGCATTCGCTACGTCATCGATCCGGGCACCGCCCGCATCAGCCGCTATTCCTGGCGCACCAAGGTGCAGCGCCTGCCCATCGAGCCGGTCTCCCAGGCCAGCGCCAACCAGCGTAAAGGGCGTTGCGGTCGGGTGGCGGACGGTATCTGTATCCGTCTCTACTCGGAGGAGGATTTCAATAGCCGCCCCGCCTTTACCGACCCCGAGATCCTGCGCACCAACCTGGCATCGGTCATCCTGCAGATGCTGGCGCTCGGCCTTGGCAATATGGAGGCGTTCCCCTTCGTCGAGCCACCCGAGTCGCGCCATATCAAGGACGGTCTGACCCTCTTGAAAGAGCTGGAGGCGGTGCGCGAGCTGCCCGCCACCGGCGATCGCGAAGCCAAACTGCAGCTGACCGAGATCGGTCGCCAGCTCTCGCGCATTCCCCTTGATCCGCGTCTGGCGAAGATGGTGATCAGTGCGGCGCAGACCGGCTGCCTGAGTGAGGTGATGGTGATCACCGCCGCCCTCAGCATTCAGGATCCCCGCGAGCGGCCCATGGAGAAAAAGCAGGCCGCCGACGAGCAGCACAGACGCTTTGAAGACAAGGATTCCGACTTCCTCGCTTTTGTTAACCTCTGGAACTATCTGAAAGAGCAGCAGGATGCCCTTGGCAGCAACCCGTTTCGCCGCATGTGCCAGAAGGAGTTTCTCTCCTACCTGCGGGTGCGCGAGTGGCAGGACATTCACTTCCAGCTGCGTCAGACGGTCAAGGAGCTGGGTTTTAAAGCCAATCAGGAACCGGCAGATTTCAAGACGGTGCACTGCGCCCTGCTGACCGGCCTCTTGAGCCATATCGGCAACAAGGATCTGGAGAAGCCCGAGTTCCTCGGCGCCCGCAATGGCCGTTTCCACCTCTTCCCGGCCTCGGGTCTGTTCAAGAAACCGCCCAAGTGGGTGATGGCCGCAGAATTGGTGGAGACCTCGCGCCTCTACGCCCGCATCAACGCCAAGATTGAACCGGAGTGGGTGGAGCCGCTGGCAGGTCACCTCATCAAGCTGCACCACAGCGACCCTCACTGGTCGAAGAAAAACGGCGCCGTGATGGCCAAGGAGAAGGTGACCCTCTATGGTCTGACTTTGGTCAACGAGCGCACCATCAACTTCAGCCGCATCGATCCGGCCCTGTGCCGCGAGCTCTTCATCCGCCGCGCGCTGGTGGAGGGGGATTTCGAGACCCGTCACCGTTTCTTCAGCGATAACCGCAAGCTCCTGGCCGAGGTAGAGGCGCTGGAGCACAAGTCGCGGCGTCGCGACATCCTGGTGGATGACGAGGACTTGTTCCGCTTCTACGATGCCCGTTTGCCGGAGGAGGTGATATCAAGCCGTCACTTCGACAAGTGGTGGAAGGAGGCGCAAAAGCAGGACGCCGAGCTGCTCAACTTCGAAAAAGAGATGTTGATGAAGGGGGACGCGGCCCACATCAGCGATCTCGACTACCCCAACTTCTGGCAGCAGGGGCGTCTCAAGCTCAAGCTAACCTATCAGTTCGAGCCGGGGGAGGCCGCCGATGGCGTGACCCTGCATATCCCGCTGCCGCTCCTGAATCAGGTGGAGGTGAAGGGGTTCGAGTGGTTGATCCCGGGGCTTCGTCACGAGCTGTTGGTCGCCCTCATCAAGTCGATGCCAAAACCGATGCGCAAGAACTTCGTGCCGGCCCCCAATTATGCCGATGCGCTGCTCGCCAGCATCAACCCTGAACAGGGGCCGCTCTTGGACGAGATGGAGCGCCA
The DNA here is from genome assembly GCF_048276795.1 of Aeromonas sp. PS2Canimalfood6. Classification (NCBI taxonomy): domain Bacteria; kingdom Pseudomonadati; phylum Pseudomonadota; class Gammaproteobacteria; order Aeromonadales; family Aeromonadaceae; genus Aeromonas; species Aeromonas sp. PS2Canimalfood6. Next base: position 13,131 of record NZ_JBLUXC010000025.1, on the reverse strand, counting down.
GCTGCGCCGCATGACCGGTGTGACCGTGCCCCGTGAATCCTGGGACTGGGCTGCGGTGCCCGATCACCTGAAACTCACCTTCCGGGTGGTGGACGACAAACACAAGAAGGTGGCGGAAGGCAAGGATCTGGAGGCCTTGAAAGAGTCCCTGCGTGGCAAGGTGCAGGAGACCCTGTCACAAGTGGCGGACGATGACATCGAGCAGTCTGGCCTCACCCTGTGGAGCTTTGGCGAGTTGCCCCAGGAGTACAGTCAGAAGCGGGGCGGTTTCGAGGTGAAAGCCTATCCGGCCCTGGTGGATCAGAAGGATTCGGTCGCCATCCAGCTGGTGGAAAGTCCTGTGGTGCAGCAGCAGCTGATGTGGGCTGGCCAGCGTCGGCTGGTGCTGCTCAACGTGCCATCTCCCATCAAGTACCTGCAGGAAAAGCTGCCCAACAAGGCCAAGCTCGGGCTCTATTTCAACCCGTTTGGCAAGGTGGCCGAGCTTATCGATGACTGCATCGCCTGCGGCTGTGACAAGCTGATTGAGCAGCACGGCGGCATGGCCTGGGACGAGGCCGGTTTCGAGGCGCTCAAGGAGTTTGTCCGCGCCGAGCTCAACGATGCGGTGGTGGAGGTGGCCAAGCAGGTGGAAGGCGTGCTGACGCTATCCCACGAGATCAAGAAGCGGCTCAAGGGCAAGATGCAGCTCGACACCGCCTTTGCCATGTCCGACATCCAGCAGCAGCTCGGCAACCTAATCCACAAGGGCTTTGTCACCGAGACCGGCTGGCAGCGGCTGCCTGACTTGCTGCGCTACCTGCGGGCCATCGAGCGTCGTCTCGAGAAGCTCGCCATCGATCCCAACCGGGATCGGGTCTACATGCTCAAGGTGCACAGCGTGGAGTCGGAGTACAAGGCGCTGCTGGCCAAGATCCCCAAATCCCAGCTTATTCCCACCGAGGTGGCCAATATTCGCTGGATGATCGAGGAGCTGCGAGTCTCCTTCTTCGCCCAGCAACTGGGGACGCCATACCCCATCTCGGATAAACGGGTGCAGAGCGCCATTGCCCAGTGCTAAGCTGCTATCTATCTGTTTTCTGAGCCATAGTGTGAAAGCAACGGGACGCCAAAGGGAAGGGAGGCCGTCATATGCTGGGGATCTGGTTGGGGGTGGCACTGGTCAACATCAGCGGGTATCAACCCATTGCGGAACAAACCTGGGTGCAGCTCAACCCGGAGTACTATCCGGTGCAGCGCCCCGTGCCGCCCATTTTTGCGGCCTGGCGGGGCAATCAGTTTCCCCCTCTTGAACAGAGAAAGAAGAACGGCCGCTGGCAGATCCTCTTTCCTGCCCGGCTGGTGCCCCCCTTCGATCTGTTCGAAGGGGAGGCCCAGCTCTCCAAGGCTTACCTGGCCAGGCTAAAGCGCATCGATGAGATGGCCTATGGCATGGCGCCCCACCAATCAGTACTGCAAGCCGCCTCCTCGACCCCCTCGTTCGAAGTCCCGGGCGCTGTCGCCTTTGTCGCCGAGTTCTCCCTGCCTCGGGAGAGGAAGGCACGGATGCCCCTGGGGGAGCCCTTGCTCGCACGGCTGGGGGGGCAGGGAGTCGCCATCCAGGCCTTGGCAAGACAGGGAGATGCACAGCCCATGGCCACCGCAGATTCTGCCCCTGAGCAGGCGACCCTGACTCTTTCCGCCACGGCGGCAGGGGAGGCATCGCGGGTTTGTCATCAGGTGGCGGCGGGAGAGACCCTGTGGCGTATCGCAAGCCAGCTTCAGTCAAAAGAGGCCGGCGGTTCGGATACTTACAGCTATCTGCTGGCGCTGGTGCAGGAAAATCGTGACAGGATGGCCAAAGGGATCCAGGTGCAGGCCGGGCTGCGCCTCTATTGCCCCACAGCGCAGACCCTGGCGCAATTCGATGCCCTGAGCCCGGCCCAGCGACAGCAGCAGTTTGCCCGTCTGGAGCAGGGGCGTTAGGGGATGGCGAGAGGCGTGGTGGAGTGCCTTTTGCCTAGAGAAGAGTGCCGCGGGTTCTTTCCTTGTATCCCCTCCGGGCCCGTGCTAGTATTCGCGCTCGTTTTGCGAGGTGCTGACCGGTCGCAGTCAACACCATACATTCATCTTAAAAGAGATAATCACTATGTCTTTCGTATTCCAAGCTGAAGTCCGTTCTGACCTGGGGAAAGGTGCGAGCCGCCGCCTGCGTCATGCTGACCTGGTTCCTGCCATCGTTTACGGTGCAGGCAAAGAAGCCGTGTCCGTTACCCTGGACCACAAAAAGCTGATCCTGGCCCAAGAGAAGCCGGAGTTCTACTCCTCCGAGCTGACCCTGGTCATCAACGGTGAAGAAGTCAAAGTGAACGTGAAGGCTATCCAGCGTCACCCGGTTCGCTACAAGCTGGTTCACCTGGATTTCGTTCGCGTCTAATCGACAACGAACTTTCCTGTGAAGAGGCCACCCAATCGGGTGGCCTCTTTGTTTTTACAGCATTTTTTCCGGGAAAATAAAATACTCAAACAGCACTATTGGTCTTTACTTGTAGGCATGATTGACAGCAGGACACGTGTTGTGGTGCTCTGATGTTCAAGAGGTACTCGGACAAGTCCATTTTTCGGGGCGATGTTGACCGTTATGAAGGGAATCGTACGGACATATATCCTGCTGTTTTCACCTATTCTGCGCTGGTCCTGGCGGGTGGCTATTTGCTGGGCAATGCACTGATCGAACGCGAGCTCTATCGCGTTCGCAGTGATGAGAGCACCTTCCTGGCGCTTGCCAGCGGCCGCCTTGACGGCGAGCTGGCGGTGCCACTGCGCCATGTGCGCAGCATGTCGGAAGAACCCATCCTGCTCGAAGCGGCGGCTCGCAATGACCGTGAGACCCTGGCCGTCCAGTTCACCATCCTGATGAACCGCAATCCCGACTATGCCCAGGTGCGTTGGCTTGCCCCGGATGGCATGGAGCTAGTGCGCATCGATCGTCAGGGTCCGCGTCTGTGGCGGGTAGCGGACGACCAGTTGCAGAACAAGGGGGAGCGTTACTACTTTCGTGATGCCATGGCGCTGCCCTGGGAGCGGGTCTACGTCTCGCCGCTCGATCTCAACGTTGAACACGGGGTGATCGATCGCCCCTTCAACCCCATGATCCGCATTGCCAAGCGTCTGCGCCTTGGGGGGCGTGATCTTGGTTTGCTGCTTATCAACGTCCAGGCCGCCCGTATGCTCAAGGAGTTTGCCGACAGCAGCGGCAAGGCAGCCAATCACACCATGCTGTTCAACCAGGACGGATACTGGCTGCGCAGCCCGGACCCATCCCGGGAGTGGGGCTTCATGCTCGAGCGCCCGGATCTGACTCTGAAGCAGACTTCACCCCAGGCTTGGCAGGCGTTCTGGGACGCATCAAACGGCCAGATGGAGTCTGCCGACGGACTCTGGAGCTGGACCACCCTGTACCCGGCACAGAATCATGATCAGCTGATCTGGAAAGCCGCGTCCCTGGTGCCGCACAGCGAGCTGCAGGCCATTCGCACTCATATCTGGGGGATCATCTTGGCCGCCAGCGCCGTGCTGCTGCTGTTGTTTGGTGCCGGTGTGGCTGCACTGGTGCGCAGCAGGCACAAGGAGCAACTGGCCCAGCAGGAAGCGGCCAGGTTGGCACAGGTCAAAGGTGATTTCATCGCCAACATGAGCCACGAGATCCGCACCCCCATGAACGCCATCATGGGGCTGACCTACCTGCTCGAACAGGGAGGGCTCGAGGATGGTCAGCATGCCCTGGTGCGCAAAATCCACCAGGCCGGGCAGGCGCTGCTCGGGATCATCAACGACATCCTCGATTTCTCCAAGATTGAGTCGGGTCGGCTCAAGCTTGAGCGGGTGCCATTCAGTCTCGAAGAGGTGCTCGATCACGTGGCGGCCATCATGTCCACCTGCGTTGGCCAGAAGCACCTCAAACTGGTGGTGAGCAGTGCCCCCGAGCCGGTTTCCCATCTGATTGGGGACGCCCTGCGCCTCGAGCAGGTGCTGCTCAACCTGACCGGCAATGCCATCAAGTTTACCGAACGCGGCGAGGTGGAGGTCAAGGTTGTGCTGGAATCAGAGCAAGACGGCATGGCCACCTTGCTGTTTCGGGTGCGCGACACCGGGATCGGCATTCCCCCCGAGCAGCAGGCCAACATTTTCAATGCATTCTCCCAGGCAGACTCCTCCACCAGTCGCCGCTTCGGGGGCACCGGGCTTGGTCTGACCATCAGTCGCCGCCTGGTGAATCTGATGGGGGGGACATCGGCGTCACCAGCGAGCTTGGCAAGGGGAGCGAATTCTGGTTCCGCGTCCGGCTGGAGCAGGGGGAGCGGCCCGAGGCCTTGAACGAGCGCCTGCAGCACATCTCGCTGCTCATCGCCGACGACAATCAGGTGACCCGCGACGCCCTGTCGATGACGGTGGGTTCCCTCGGATGGCAGTCGCGGGTGGTGGAGTCCGGTGAGCAGGCGCTGCACCATCTGCTGCGCCAGGGGGAGCGTTTTGACGTGATCCTGCTCGACTGGATCATGCCGGGCATGGACGGGCTCGAGACCTGCCTGGCCATTCGCCGCGCCTTCGAGCAGCAGGAGCGTTCACCCATCATCATCATGGCGACCGCCTATTCCCAGGATGAACTGATGCACCGCCCCGGCTCGGATCAGGTGGATCTGGTGCTGCACAAACCGGTCACCGGCTCCAGTCTCTACAACGCGGTGGCACGTCTCATCCACGAGAAGCGCGAGCATGTGGAGCCCCTTGAGAGTGGCCAGCGCCGTCTGCGCCTGCCGGGCGTGCACATACTGCTGGTGGATGACAGCGACATCAACCTGGAGGTGGCGACCCGCTTGTTGCAACGGGAGGGGGCCGAGGTGATCACCGCCATCGATGGGGAGCGAGCCCTGGCCTGCCTGGCAGATCCGGCACGGCGCATCGATCTGGTACTCATGGATGTGCAGATGCCAGTGATGGATGGCTACGAGGCGACCCGTCGCCTGCGTCTGCTGCCGGGGCGGGAGGAGACTCCCGTGCTGGCACTCACCGCAGGGGTATTCAAGGATCAGCGGGAGGCGGCGCTGGCCTCTGGCATGAACGACTTCATCGCCAAGCCGCTCGATGTGGAGCAGCTTATCGCGACCTTGCTGCGTTATCTGCCGGACTGTGTCCTGCCGCTCACAGTGAGCGACGAGCCACTCCCCCATGAGCCGGTGGCCGGCATCGATATCGATACCGGACTGCGCAACTGGGGTGAAGCCTCGGTCTATCTTAAATACCTGCGGCGTTTTCGCGATGACTACATGACGGTTGGTACCGTGTTGCCGGACTATATCGCCCAGCACGAGACCGATGCGGCCGCGAGCCTGACCCACAAGCTCAAGGGGGGGGCGGGGAGCCTGTCACTCACCGATGTGGCGCGTATCAGTGCCGAGTTGAACGAGGCCATCGAGCAGGGTGGCGACACCAGCCAGCTTATCGCACCCTTCCTCGAGGCCCTGGAGCGTGCACAACACTCCATCGATACCTATGCCGGGCGCGGTCAGTTCCCCGCTGGCCCAGGGGGAAGCGCGGGAGGTCTGCCTGCACGCCCTGCATCAGGCCCTGGTGAGCGAGGATCTGGATCTGATTGAGCCGGCGCTGAGCCAGGCAAGGAGTCACTTGCCTTGCGAGCTGGTGAGCGAAATAAGTGCAGCCCTGGAGCTGTTCGATATCCCGTTCGCCACCCGCAAGCTGGAGGATTATCTGGAGGATCGGGAGGAACCTGCGCCATGAGTCGACCGCGCGTGTTGATCATCGACGACGAGCCGAGCAACCTCGGGTTGCTGCGGCAAATCCTCAAGGAGGAGTACAACCTCTTCTTTGCCAAAGGGGGAGAGGAGGGATTGGCCGCCGTGGGGCGTCACGAGCCGGCACTTATCCTGCTGGACGTGCGCATGCCCGATATGGATGGTTACGAAGTGTGCCGTCGGCTCAAGGCCGATCCGGCTCATGCCGGGATCCCGGTGCTCTTTATCACCGCGAGCGACAACGCAGACAGCGAGAGCCAGGGGTTCGAGGCGGGCGGAGTGGATTATATCTACAAGCCGGTCTGTCCGAGCACGGTGCGTGCCCGGGTGCGCAATCATCTCTCCCTGGTGCGCCTCGATCAGCTCGAGTGCAGCTATCGCACTGCCATCGTCATGCTGAGCGAGGCGGGCCACTACAACGACACCGACACCGGGGTGCATATCTGGCGCATGGCCGCATACGCCCGGGCCCTGGCTGATGCGGCTGGCTGGAGCCCGGAGCAGTCGGATCTGCTGGAGCTGGCGGCCCCCATGCACGACATGGGCAAGATTGGTATCCCCGATCACATCCTCAAGAAGCCTGGCCCCCTCACCGAGGAGGAGTGGGTCATCATGCGAAGTCACCCGCGCATCGGTTACGAGATTTTGAGGCGATCCGATGCCCCCATTTTTCGCATGGCGGCGGAGATTGCCCTGCACCACCACGAGAAATGGGACGGCTCCGGCTACCCCGCCGGCGAGACCGGCGAGGGGATCCCCGAGGCGTCGCGGATCGTGGCCATCGCCGACGTCTTTGACGCCCTGAGCGTGCGTCGTCCCTACAAGGAGCCCTGGCCCCTGGACCGGGTGCTGGCCACCATGCGCGATGGCTCCGGCCAGCACTTCGATCCCCGGCTGCTCTCCCGTTTTCTCGAGATCATGCCGGAGATCTTGCGCCTCAAGGCTCAATGGGATTCCCGCGAGGAGCGGGGGGATTACCAGATGGGCTGTGTCAGATAGGGATTGCTGGCCCGTTCGTGACCAAAGGTGGAGCTCGGGCCATGGCCCGGAATAAAGACGATCTCATCGCCAAGGGGCAGCAGGGTCTCGGTGATCGACTTGATCAGCGTCCCGTGATCCCCGCGCGGGAAATCGGTGCGGCCTATGCTGCCGGCAAAGAGCACATCCCCCACCCATGCGAGGTATTCTGCCTGGCAGAGCAGCACGATGTGGCCCGGAGTGTGGCCCGGGCAGAAATAGACATCCAGCTTGCACCGGCCCAGCTGCACCTTGTCACCCTGTGCAAGCCAGTGATCGGGGGTGAAGGCCGGTGTGTGGGAGAAGCCGAACATCTGACTCTGCTGGGGCAGGATATCGAGCCAGAAGGCATCCTCCTTGTGGGGGCCGGTAATGGCGACACCGGTTCTCTCGCGCAGCTCGGCGGCGGCGCCCACATGATCCAGATGGCCGTGGGTCAGCAGGATATGGGTGAGGGTCAGCCCCCGTTTGGCTATGGCTGCCAGCAGCTTGTCCGCCTCGCCGCCGGGATCGACGAGGGCAGCCTGGCGGGTCTCGTCACACCAGATAAGGGAACAATTCTGGGCGAACTGGGTGACCGGGATCACCTCGAACTTCAACATGTGGGACTCTCCTGAGGGGTCTGAAGGGGGGAGCGTTTGGCGAAGAAGGCGAGGCAGGCCTCCTTGTCACCACGAAACAGGATCCGCTCGCGCTTGTTGTCCAGCTGATAGCGGTACATGGGGTCATAGTAGCGAGTCAGCAGCAGCCTGATCCAGACCAGATGGGCGCGGGTGTCCCCGCTCTGGGCCTGTTCCCTGAGGGCGGCCTGCAACAGCCCATCGAGTTCGCGATAATCCTTGTCCCCGAGTCGGCGCTTGAGCCTGGCCATGGCGTCGGTGAGGTAGCCGGCAAACAGCGGCCAGCCTGCATCTGGCCCATGGAACTCCAGATAGCGCAGCCAGAGATCCTGCACGTAATCGGTGCGGATCTGCTCGGCCCGTGCCTCCTGCGGCACCTCCACCACCACCAGAGGAGCCCGGCACATGGCCTCATAAAGGTTGAGTGGCAGGGCGCAGCGACCGATGAGACGGCTCTCGTCTTCCAGCACAAACTGTGATTCCCCCCGGTTGCGACGCTGAAGCAGCTCGATGGCAAGCCGGTTTTCGAAGTCGATGTTGCCGGGTTGCCCACCCGGCAGCTGGCCAAACGACGACCCCCTGTGACGGGCGTGCCCTTCCAGATCCACCGCCTGGGTGATGTGCGCCAGCATGTGGGTCTTGCCGGAGCCGGTCATGCCGGTCAGCACGGTCCAGTCGCACTCTGCACTGGCCTTCTCCTGGGTCTCGATGAGAAAGTGGCGCAGCGCCTTGTAGCCGCCCGCGACCCGGGGGCGGGTGATGCCGGCCTCGGCCAGCCACTGCTGCACTGTCTGGGAGCGCAGGCCGCCGCGAAAACAGTAGAGCAGGGCGTCGGGTTGCTGGCGCAACCTTGCCAGCCAGCCTTCCATGCGCGCGGCGCGCACCGCGCCACCCACCAGTTGATGGCCCAGGGTGATGGCTGCGGCCTGTCCCTCCTGCTTGTAACAGGTACCGACCCGGGCACGCTCCTCGTCCGTCATCAGCGGCAGGCTGACGGCGGTGGGAAAGGCCCCTTCCTTGAACTCGACGGGGGCACGCAGATCGATGAGTGGAACCTCATCCAAAAAGATCTGGGCGTAATCCGTGGCCAGTGGCAGGGCACTCATTGGACAACCTCGATGAACTGGTTGCCGGTGCTGGCCTGCAACTGGCCGATGGGAGAGAGGGTCAGCCCTGCCTGTGCGGCAATGGCAAGGAGCTCGGCTTCACTTTCTTTACCGACGGCCACCAGCAGGCCGCCGCTGGTCTGCGGGTCACACAGGATGTTGCGGGTGCGATCATCCATGGCACCCAGCTTGTCACCATAGGAGTCGAAGTTGCGCAGGGTACCGCCCGGTACGCAGCCCTCACTCAGGTAGTAATCCACCTCGTCAAGCAGCGGCAGCGCCTTGAAGTCCAGGCGGGCACTGACGCTGGAACCTTCGCACATCTCCAACAGGTGGCCTGCCAGTCCAAAACCGGTCACGTCGGTCATGGCGTGTACGCCGGGTAAGGCGGCGAAGCGCTGGCCAATCTTGTTGAGGGTGCACATGGCATCCGGGGCCAGTTGCTCATGCTCGGGCTTGAGCTTGCCCTTCTTCTGGGCTGTGGTGAGGATGCCGATGCCAAGCGGCTTGGTCAGATAGAGGGTGTCGCCCACCTGGGCGGTGTTATTCTGCTTGATGGCGTTGAGTGGCACGATACCGGTCACCGCAAGACCGAAGATGGGCTCGGGGGCGTCGATGCTGTGACCGCCTGCCAGAGAAATGCCCGCCTCGTGACACACCTGGCGACCCCCGTCGATCACCTTCTGGGCCACTTCAGGTGCGAGTATGTTGACGGGCCAGCCGAGGATGGCGATGGCGACGATGGGCTTGCCGCCCATGGCGTAGATATCGCTGATGGCGTTGGTGGCGGCGATGCGACCGAAGGTGAAGGGATCGTCGACGATGGGCATGAAGAAGTCGGTGGTGGAGACGATGCCCTGACCGTTACCGATGTCCACCACGGCGGCGTCATCTTTGCTGCTGTTGCCGACCACCAGGGTGGGGTCGTCAAAGCCCGGGATCTGGCTCTTCAAGATGGTGTCGAGCACCTTGGGGGAGATTTTGCAACCGCAGCCAGCGCCGTGGCTGTATTGGGTCAGACGAATGGAAGACATGCTTTCCCCTTGTGTGGGCAGACTTGCGTGTGCCAATAACTGCTGTGGCACCGTCAAATGTGCGCGCAAAAATAGGGTGGCCCTGGCGGCCTGTGAACACAGTGATGTCAGGCTGCCTGGCAGGACGGGAGGAGGGCAAGGATGCGCCGGCGAAGCCCCGCCGAGGACCACAGGACGGGCCATTATGCCACAGACGGCCCTCTTGATTCGAACTGGAATTCACACAAAGCGCAGGGGATTGTCGGGTTCAAAAAGAGCCGTACTCTTCGCCTTGCTCAGGCTAGTCCCACTTTGAGCCGCCCCGACGGCGTGCCGGTCTTGCATCGGGGCAGCATGTGGCGACGGAAACTAGCCAGCTTGCTCCATCACTGGTTGGGGCGCCTTGCCTAGCCGGCGCAGTCGCCGTTGCAGCGGCCGCTCCAGCAGGGTGTAGCTCAGCGCCGAGAGCCCGATCAGCACGGCGAGCATCAACAGGGTGGCCAGCACCCCCAGCAAGGGGTTGGTCTGGGCGTACCACCACGCGGTGAGCCCCGGCGCCAGAGAGTGGACAAGCTCGCAGCCGGTGAGCAACACCAGGGCGTGGAGCAGGTAGATGGAGTAGGAGAGATCCCCCAGCCAGTTGGTGAAGCGGTTGTCCAGGAGGCGCAGCAGCGGGCTCTGGCGATCGCCCTGGCAGGCGGCAATCCAGATCAGCAACACGTAGGCGCTGATCAGCAGCAGGGTCAGCTGCGGCGTCATGGTGAACTGCATCAGCGCGAAGGGGATCAAAAAGGCGAGCAGCAGCGGCAGATCCCGCTGCATCATGGGCCACTGGCGGGCAGCCTTCACCTTCGGCAGCAGCCAGAGGCCGAGCACGAATTCACTCACCCCGCGCCCGATGGCCAGCGCCCCGCTGGTGACATCCAGGGTACCGCGACTGTGCACGATAAAGGCCAGCACCGTCAGGGCCATCAAGGGGGCGAGGTTGCTCCAGCGGCTGCGGGTGACGGCGAGGGGAATGAGCAGCGGAAACAGCAGATAGCTAATCCACTCCACGCTGAGCGACCAGGCGGCGAAGTTCCAGGTCAATCCGTGATCGGTCACCACCTGCAGCAGCAACAGGCTGCTTGGCAGCGCCTCGGCGGGGGTAAAGGGTGAGCCGAACGGAGGCATTCCTTCCCACTCCCACATCTTGAACAGGGGGCCGGCGTAGAAGCCAATCCCGTGGTGGGCCTTGTAGAGCTCCCAGCCTACCAGCAGCAGCAGGGTCACCAGGTAGAGGGGATACACCCGGGTCAGCCGCAGCCAGAGGAAGCGGCCATAACCGATGGTGCGGGGCGTGCGGGCGAAGGCCTCCCCGTAGACGTGGGCCAGCACCAGCCCGCTCAAAATAAAGAAGAGATCGACCCAGAGGTAGCCGTTCTCGATGAGTTGGGTGTGGCCTGCGATCGACTCCATCCACTGGGGAAAGAGCAGCAAGCGGGCATGGAACAGCACCACCATCAGGGCAGCGATGCCCCGCAGCGGCGTCAACAGCGGCAATGATTGATTCATGACGGGATCCTTGATGATGTTCAGCTTGGCCTGACATCAATTTTTGTTGTGGTGCCGCTCATCAACCCTGATGAGTCGGTTGCCCCGGCTTGGCGGCCGCAGGCGGGATCACCCTACCTAAAAGAGAGTCATACGAGTGTGATTGCCGTCATGAATGGGCGTTTATCATCCCAAAACCAGCATGGGATAGGGACGCATCGAAAATAGAGAGGGGATCTAGACTAGGGAAGTCATCCCTCTGAGCATCAGGACATCCCCATGAAACTCTATGCCCATCCGTTCTCATCCTACAGCCAGAAAGTGCTGATCGCTCTCTACGAGAATGCCACCCTGTTCGAATACCGGAACCTCGAAGAGCCGGCGGCCAGCGCCGAACTTGCCGCCCTTTGGCCACTCAAGCGCTTCCCGGTGTTGCTGGATGATGGTCGCTGCATCCTCGAGAGCAGCACCATCGTCGCCCATCTGCAGGCGCACCATCCGGGCCCCGTCAGCCTGATCCCGCCCGGCGATGCGGGTCTGGAGGTGCATATGCTGGATCGCGTCTTCGACAACTATGTGATGACGCCGATGCAAAAAGTGGTGCTGGATGCGCTGCGCCCGGCCGCTGATCGCGACCACTATGGCGTAGCGGAGGCCCGCGAGATGCTCAATCAGATCTACCCCTGGCTTGATCAGCGACTGGAAGGACGCCACTGGATTGCCGGCGCAGACTTCACGCTGGCCGATTGCGCCGCCGCCCCCTCGCTCTTCTACGCCGACGAGATCCCGGCTGGCTATGGCCGTCTGCGTGCCTATCGCGCCCGTCTGCTCAATCATCCCTCCATCGTGCGGGTGGTGGAGGAGGCGAGGCCATTTCGACACTACTTCCCGCTGGGCGCGCCAGCGCGTGATTGAGCGGGATGACTTGTGGTGGGCGAGTATTGTCGCCCCAGGCAATGTGCGAGGCGGACAAGGGGCATGGCGTGATCCATTGCAGGGGAAAACAGCAATATTCATTCAAATGAGTGGGTATGCGTTTATGGCTGATATTTCCCCGAGGATTTTTTAATATTGATGCGTAATATTTCATGCTTTTGCATATAGCAAATGCCGGGCATGTCTCTGCTGGTGGGTTGTGTAGTGAAAGAGAGATGAGAATCGGGTTAACGATGCGGCAACCTTTGATTGAAGATGGCAGTCGTCAGTCGAAGAGGAGGGATGGGGGCAGCAATCGCTGTTGGTGGCAAAGTCGGGGGGAGGTTGTCTCTTTGGCGGCCGCATAAAAAAAGCCCGCTTTGATCGCGCAATGCTGTTCACTTAAGCGGAGCCGCATTGCGATTTACCGGAAAACGGGTCTTTGATATCTTCACCGCCCTGGGTCTCGATGGCCTGGGGCGTTTTTCTATGAACATGACGCCTATGCAGCCCCGCAACTCCGCCAACCTCCGTGGCGTATGGGCTGGCGATAACGCGCCCGCCATCACTGCCATCTGGTTCGCGATGAAATGACAGGCAAACTTAAAGCTCACCTCATTGGGCGCTCGCTGATGGGCTACGGCGGCCTGGCTGGCCTCCCGCCTGACCAGATTGTATCCAAGCAGCAATCCCCACAGCTCCTGATAGACCAAGTCCACTTTCTTGCTTCTCAGCGTGATGGCGTTGTGCTGCATCGCGCTTTTGATATCCCGGTATCCCAGCTCGATTTCCCAGCGCTCGTGGTACAGGGTCGCCACCTGAGCTGCGCTGAATCGCGCCACGGGCAGGGAGGTAAAGACCGTTTTCTCCTTGCCTGCCACCTCATAGGTCACTGCGCGAACTTGCCAGTGTGTCGGCAACGCCGGGTTTTTCTTGCTAGCCTGAGGCGAGACCGTCATTTGCAACAGACGGTCACCGTCGCCATAGCGCTCAAGTTCCGTGTATACCAGCCCCTTGCGTTCCGGGATGAGCCAGTGACGGTCGGTGTCTTCGGCCTGAATACGCAGCAACAGGTCGGCACCGAAGAAGCCTTTATCCAGCAGGGTCACTGACTTGTCCGGCAATGAGTGAATGA
>NZ_JBLUXC010000024.1:0-54965 GCF_048276795.1 Aeromonas sp. PS2Canimalfood6 | reverse complement strand
TGGAGACGGTGGCGGATAACGAGGTGTTACCGACGTTGCTCAACCCCTTACGACGCAAGATAAAACAGGTCAGCGCCGATGGTGCGTATGACACCAAGGCCTGTCATGCGCTACTGAAGAAGAAGGGGGCGAAAGCCACCATACCGCCGAGAAAAAATGCGGCACCGTGGGAGGAAGACCATCCCCGCAACGAGGCGGTGACGGCGCTCAAGGCCGGTGAACTGAAGCAATGGAAGAAAGACTCCGGCTATCACCAGCGCTCGATAGCCGAGACCGCCATGTACCGGTTCAAGCAACTCATCGGGCCAACGCTGAGCCTGCGGAACTACAACGCCCAGGTGGGCGAAATCCTGGCTGGCGTGAAGGTGATGAACAAGCTGATAGGGCTTGGTATGCCTGTTCGCCAGCCAGTGAATTGAGTGGTATCAACGGGTTGGGGAACGGCCATCCAGCGACGGATTTGATCAACAACGCCCCTCGGGACTACACTACAGGAGGCGCCAGGCGTTGCCCTGGCGATCTTCAGCAGGACTCGGCCATACCGAGATCCTTACCAAGGAATGAACAGCCATGCTCAAATTTTATCTTCTGCCTATGGTACTGCTTGGCGGCTTCGCCATCGCCGCCGATGAGAGCATCGATGAGCCCTTGATGTTCATCAAGGGAGACATCACCAAGGCCCAGTTCATGGAAAGAGCCGAGCAGCGTTTCGCCCGGCAGGACAGCGACAAGGATGGCACCTTGTCGGTGGCCGAGAGAGAGGCCGCCATGGCCAGGATGCAAGAGGCAATGCAGCAGTCAGGCAAGGCCATGCCGGGCAAGATGGGGAACATGGGCAACATGGGCAACATGGGCAACATGGGCAACATGAGGCCGATGCAGGACACCACCAAGGCGCAGTTCATGGAACGCCATGAGGCCGTCTTCACCAGGATGGACAAGAACGGGGACGGGGTGCTCGACGAGGCTGAGCGAGCCAGTGTCAGGGGGCGGCTCGGGCAGGGAGCCATGGCGCCCGCGCAATAGGGCGGCTAGCCAGTCTCCAGATGAAAAAGAGCCCGGTAGCGATACCGGGCTCTTTGTTGTCTTGGCATGGCGTGCGGGGTTACCTGCGGGCCCACAGCAGCCGCAGCCTGAGTCCCCAGGCGCTGCTCCAGCCGGTGGTGCTGCTCACAAGCTTCCCATCCTTGATGACGAGAAAGGTCGGCGTCACCCCCACCTGCCAGCGGGTGGCCAGATCCCCCGACTCGTCGTTGTGGGTCGGGAAGGTCAGTCCCTTCCTGGCCATCCCCTTGCCAAGCTGCTCTGGGTTGCCGGAGCGCAGGGCCACCGTCAGCACATTTTCGCCCTCCTGCCAGAGCTGCTCCACCGTGGGAGTGGTGAAGCGGCACACCCCGCACCAGCTGGCCCAGTAGTAGACCAGCAGGGGCTTGCCGCGGCTCTGCTCGGCCAGCGTGGTGGTGGTGCCGTCCTGCAGGGTGAAGGGGGCCTCCATGGCCCCCGCCGGCAGCGTGGGGCTGCGCCACAGATCCACCAGGGTGGTGATGACGAGCGCCATCAGCAGCAGCCAGAGCGCCTCCTTGCCCCAGCGGCGCCAGCGGGGGGCCTTTATGCCTGCATCCTCGGCCATGGCTTAGCTCCGCTTGGCCAGCTCGGCTTTGACCAGCTGCTCCAGCTCGTCATAGGGAATGGCACCCGGCACCAGCTGGTTGCCGATAAGGGTCGCCGGGGTGCCTTGCACGCCCAGCAGGGTGCCGATGCGCAGTGCGCAGTCGGTGTGGTCGCAGCTCCATCAATGGCCTCCTCATGCCCGCTTGGCCAGCTCGGCTTTGACCAGCTGCTCCAGCTCGTCATAGGGAATGGCACCCGGCACCAGCTGGTTGCCGATCAGGGTCGCCGGGGTGCCTTGCACGCCGAGCAGGGTGCCGATGCGCAGGCTGTTGCGCAGCTCTTCGGTGGCCTTGCCTGCGGGCTTGAGGGTCAGGTTGTCGGTGGCGGCCAGCGCCTTGTTGATGTCCGTCTCGGTCAGCATCCCCTGCTTGCTCATGAGCTTGTCGTGCAGGGGGAGGAAGCGGGCAGGATCCTGTTGCCACAGGGTCAGGCTGTACTGGGCCGCCTTGGCGGAGGTCTGCCCCTTGAACGGCAGCAGCTTGATCACCAGCCCCAGATCGTCCGGATAGGCCGCGAGCAGCTTGGCGACCGCCGGGTCGAACTGCTTGCAGTAGGGGCAGTTGTAGTCGGTGAACAGCACCAGGGTCAGCTTGGGATGCTTGGCGCCGAGGCGCGGGCTGGTGGGGCTGTTGAACAGCACATCCTGGTTGCCCTTGATGAAGTCACCCATCTGGGCCTGCTGGGTCGCGGCGTTCTGTTTCTCCCAGGATTCGGCTGCCTCGTCGAGGATCCCGGGGTTGGCGATCAGGGTCTCGCGAATGAGCTCCTTGATGCGGGCCTCCTGCTCCGGGGTGAAGGGGGCGGCGTGCAGCGTGGGGGTGCTCAGGGTGGCGGCGACCAGGGCAGTGCAGAGGGTCAGGGTTCGCAGTCTCATGGCATTCTCCTTAGAAATGGGTGGCATCGGCCTGAACGAGGCCGGCCTTGTGCAAGCTGTCGAGCAAGTCGGCCTTGTCCAGCAGGGGAGAGAGGATCTCTCCCTCTGGCAGGCCGGGCCCGTAGATCTGGTTGAAGGGCACGGCGGCTGCGCCGCGCTGGCGCAGGAAGGCGGAGATGGCGTCGCTCGGCCGGCTCCAGTCGCCACGCAGGGCCACTACGTCCGGGGCCATCAGGGCGCTCTGCACCTCGTCACGCAGCAGCACGTTGTACTTGTTGGCCTTGCAGGTGACGCACCAGTCGGCGGTGACGTCGACGAAGACCCTCTTGCGCTGGGCCAGCGCATCGACGATGGCCTGCTCGGAGAGCGGCTGCCAGGCGATGCGATCGACGCTGCCCGACCCCTGCGTCGTGAGGGCGCCCCCCAGCAGCAGGGCGCCGCCGATGAGTGCCGAGAGAGAGAGGGCCAGCGTGAAACCGCGCATGCCATAACGCCAGAGGATGCCAATCAGCAGCGCCAGCAGCATGGCGGCCATCAGCCAGCCGGTGGCCGTGCTGCCCAGATGGTTGCCAAGCAGGCTCGCCAGCCAGAGGCTGGAGCCCAGCATCATCAGCCCGAGCAGGATACGCAGCCGCCCCATCCAGCGGCCCGGTTTGGGCAGCCAGAGGGCGAGGCGCGGCAGGGCCGCCACCAGTAGCCAGGGCAGGCTCATGCCAAGGCCGAGCGCCGTGAAGATGAGCCAGAGCTGGCCGAGGGGCGCCGCCAGCGCAAAGGCCACCGCAGTGCCGAGGAAGGGGGCCGAGCAGGGGGTGGCCAACAGGGTGGCGAAGCTCCCCTGCAGGAAGTGGCCACCGAGCCCCTTGCCGCCGCTGGTGGCGAGGCGAGTGCTGAGATTGCTGGGCAGACGGATCTCGAACAAGCCCAGCAGGTTGGCGCAAAACAGCAGGGTCACCGCCACCATGAAGCCAATGAACCCGGCGCTCTGGAACTGGATCCCCCAGCCGACGGCACCCTGAGTCGCGCGCAGCAGGCTGCTCATGGCCGCCAGCACCCAGAAGGAGGCAATGATCCCGGCACTGGCGGCGAGGAACTGCTTGCGCACCTGTCGCTGTTCGCGCGCCTGCTGCTGCAGCACAGTGCCCAGTTTCAGGGCCAGCACCGGCAGCACGCAGGGCATCAGGTTGAGGATGAGGCCGCCGAGCAGCGCCGCCCCCAGCAGCCAGATGAGTGGCTGGCCTGGGGCCGGCAGGGCGAGAGGTCCGGCGATGGTGGCGCTGGTCTGCCAGGCTTCATCGCCGCTGCCGAGCAGCAGGCCGAGGGATTGGCCACGCAAGTCAGGGGCATCCCCCTGCCAGCCGTCGCTGACCGGCACCCGGGCGATCAGGGTGTTGCCGCTCACCTCGAGCGCCGGCTTGCCGAACTCGGCTCCCTCCAGCGCATCGATGAAGAGCGCTGGCGCCTGCCAGCCCTCTGCCCGCTCGGCGCGCAGCTGCAGCTGGTTGTGCTGGTAGCCGAGTTCGACCCGGGTGTCGGCGGGCAGCGTTTGCGGCAAGGTGCTCATGGCCTGGGCCCAGGCGAAGTCGAAACCGGCCGGCGCCTGCCCATCTGCCGCCAGGGTGAAGGGATAGTCGGTCAGGATGCAGACGTTGCTGCAGGTGGAGAGGCGCAAGGTGCCCTTGAGTGGCTGCCCGGCGGGGTAGTCCAGGCTCAGGGGGAAGCGTACCCGCTCCTGATAGCCCTGGGTGCTCAGTCCGGCCACCTCGAAGGGGCGCGGCGTGGGCCAATGCCACTGGAAGTTGCCGACCGGCTGCTCCCACAGGATCTGGGGCGCTATGCCCCCTTCACCCGGGCTGCGCCAGTAGGTTTTCCAGCCGGATTCGAGGGCCACCTCGAGCAGGATGCGGGTCTGGTCAGGGACGCTGCGGTCGGCTTGCAGCCTGACCTTGGCGTGATCGTTCTGGGGGCTGGTGAGCCAGCCCGTATCGCTGGCCAATCCAGTGGATTGCCACAGCAGGCAGCCCAGCAGCAGGCTCGCCTTGAAGAGAGTTGACATAGATGTTGTCTCGCAAAAAATGAATGACAGCAGGCTGAAAAAGCGCGGCTGAACTCATTCCCGCCAGACACAGAGGGTGAGGTGAAGTCGTCGTTCGGGAGGCGAAACGGCCCGTGGCGGCGGCAGTGGCGGCGTGTAGCGCCAGAGCGGGGCCAGCAACGCGATGAGCAGGGCCACCGCAAAGAACAGTTGCTCGAGGCAGAGCAGGGTGGTGGCGCTCAGCCACTTGCCGTTGAGCTGGCAGCTGTTGGGCTGCGGGCTGGCGGGCGTGCCCTTGTCGGCCTGGTCGTCGGCTGAGGCGAACTGGGGCAGGGCCTGACAGCTGATGGCGTGATCGAGCAGGGCTAGCCGGGCCAGCGGCTGGGCAGCGCAATTGAGCACCAGCAGGCAGACCAGCAGCAGGAGTCGTGTCGCCGCGCGTTGTTGCAAAATCATGCTCGCCCCGTTCATCAAGATGGCCACATCCTAGCGGGCAATGGCGGGTGGGGCAAGCCGGGGTGGCCGGTGACGTCCGGGGCTGGTCGGTTCTGTCTGGCGAACGCTTGTTCGCTAAAAGGGGGACCAGTATACTGCGCCGAGTCAAATTCCGAGGTGTTCGATGCTCAAACTTGCCCGTGTGCTGCTGCTGGCACTGCTGCTCGTCTTCTGGTTCCTGTTCGGCCTGTTGCTTTGTCTGGTGCGCCCGCGCCACCCGAACAACGTCTATGTCTTCGCCCGTATGTATCATGCGGTCTGCCCGCTGATCGGCCTCAAGGTCCGGGTGACGGTGGCCGACGAGGTCAAATCGGTGGGGCCGGCGGTCTACGTCTGCAATCACCAGAGCAACTACGACATCTTCACCGTGACCGGCGCCGTGCAGCCCGGCGTGGTGGCGGTGGGCAAGAAGAGCCTGTTGTGGCTCCCCTTCTTCGGCCTCATCTTCTGGCTCTCCGGCAACGTGCTGATCGACCGCTCCAACCGCTCCCGCGCCATCGGCACCATCGGCCAGGTGGTGGATCGCATCAAGCATCGCGGCACCTCCATCTGGATGTTCCCGGAGGGGACCCGCTCCCAGGGGCGTGGTCTGCTGCCGTTCAAGGCGGGTGCTTTCCACACTGCCGTCCAGGCCGAGGTGCCCGTGGTGCCCATCGTCTGCTCCAGCTATTTCGGTCAGGTCGATCTCAACCGCTGGGACAACGGCGAGGTGCTGCTGGAAGTGATGGCCCCGGTGTGCAGCAAGGAGCACGGCGCCGCCGGCATCCGCGAGCTCTCCGACACCTGCCGGGAGAAGATGGAAGCCAAGCTGGCGGAGCTGGATGGCAAGCTTGGCCATCGGCCGGCGGCCTGAGCCCGGTTGCAGAGAAGAGAGGGAGCCGCTGGCTCCCTTTTTTATTGGTGAAAATCACCATCTTGTTGGTTTTTTTCACCACTCAGTATCCGGTGAACATCCATCGTTAACTTTCATCTAATTGTAAATAAAGGAAAAAATATTCTGGCACGGCTCTTGTAATGTCATGGGAAGAGAGTGACACCCCATCAACAAGGAGCCAGACCATGAGCGTATTCAGCCGCCTGACCGACGTGATCAATGCCAACCTGCACAGCCTGCTCGACAAGAGCGAAGAGCCGGAGAAGATGCTGCGGCTGATGATCGAGGAGATGGAGCAGGTCCAGGTCGAGATGAGAACCCAGGCCGCCCGCGTCATCGCCGAACAGAAACAGCTGGAGCGCCATCAGCAGGCGCTGCGCAACCAGATCCAGGAGTGGGCAGCCAAGGCCGAACTCGCCATCCAGAAGGGCCGCGAAGATCTGGCCCGTGCCGCCCTCACCGAGAAGCTGGCGGAGATGAAGCAGTGCGAGCGGCTGGAAGAGGACAAGGCGCGGGTGGCCGAAGTGCTTGCCCAGCTCACCGCCGACAGCGAGCGACTGGCGGCCAAGCTGACCGAGGCGCGGGAGAAGCAGAAGATGCTGACCCTGCGCGAGCAGACCGCCCACAGCCGCATCCGCGCCCGTGCCCAGGTGGACAACCAGCGCATGCACGAGCTGGTGGCCCGTTTCGACGGCTTCCAGAACCGGGTCGATCAGCTGGAGGCCCAGCTGGAGGCGGCGACCCTGGGGCAGAATCCCTCCCTCGAGGCCCAGTTCCGCGAGCTGGAGCTGAACGACGAGATTGAGCGGGAACTGGCCCGGCTCAAGGGTCAGAAGGTGGAGGCATAACCATGACACCCTGGCCCAAGGATCTCGCCCATCGCAAGCTGACCGGGGTCTGCGCCGGTCTTGCCAGAGGGCTGGGGGTGTCCAGAGTGACGGTGCGGGTGGTGGCCCTGCTCGCCCTGATCCTGATGCCACCGCTGGCCCTGGCGCTCTATCTGGTGGGGGTGCTCGTCATGCCTCCCCGCCGTGAACTTCAACGCTGGCTGGGGTGATCTCCGGATCGCCCCGTCGGCAAGTGCAAGCCCGTGAGGAGCACAACATGCTGGAATTTATCGTCTTGATCCTGGTGCTGATCGGCATGGCGCTGACCGGATTCACCGTGCTGGCCATGCTGCTGGTGAGCGGGGTCTTCGTGCTGTTTGGCGCCCTGGCCGGCATGTTTGCCCTCATCATCAAGCTGGCGCCCTGGTTGCTGGTGGTGCTGGTGGTGTGCTGGCTACTCAACAACAGGCGCAAGCAGTCGAACACCTACCGTTAAGCCCCCCTGATTTCGCATCCTTCCTTGGTCACTGCTTGCAGTGGCCCTTTTTATGGGGGCGACACAGGGTCGGTGTGCGGGGTGGCAAGCCAGGAAAGGCTCCAGCCGTGCCACAGCGCCGGCTCGTGTACCAGGCGCTCCTTGAACGCCTTGCTCTGCTGCTTGAGGCGGTACTCGAGGCGCAGCGCCTCGGGTTTGCCGGGGACTTCCTGCTGCCATACCAGGGAGAGGGGTCCCTTGCCGCGCAGGGCTCTGGCCCCCTTGCCGCTCTGGTGCTGACGCAGTCGCCGCTCGGGATCCGTGCTGATCCCCGCATAGAGTGCCCCGGTGCCGGTGCGCACCAGATAGACAAACCAGCGGGAGGGAGTGGTGGTGGCGAGGGTCATGAGGTGCGCCACCTGGCCCGCTGGCGCCCAAGCCGGTGCAGGGGCAGCAGGCTCACCAGCAGGCCGGCCCAGACGAAGGCAAAGCCCACGGATTTCACCGGATCCGGGATCTCGCCAAACCAGAAGAGGGCGAGCAGGAAGGCGAGGCTCGGCTCTATGTATTGCAGCAGCCCCACCGTGCTCATGGGCGTGCGCGCCACCGCATAGCAGAACAGCCCCACCGGCAGCAGGGTGGCGGGGGCACTGCCCATCAGCAGCAGTCGCTCGGTCCAGTCACCGGCCATAAACTGGCTGGTGCCCTGCAAGGTCAGCCAGCCGATGATGAGAAGGGCGACGGGCAACTGCACCAGGGACTCCAGATAGAGGCTGGTTCCGGCGTCCAGTCTCACCTTTTTCTTGATGAGGCCGTAGAGGGCGAAGTTGGCCCCCATCACGAGGGAGAACCAGGGCAGCTGGCCGTAGGAGAAGAGCATATAGGCGAGCCCCGCCAGGGCGAGCGCCACCGCCAGGTGTTTTTGCGGGGTGAGCTTCTCTTTGAGGAAGAGCACCGCAAAAGCGATGTTGAACAGCGGGGTCATGAAGAAGGCGAGGCTGGTGGCCAGCACCTGGCCCGTGGTCAGGCACCAGGTGAACATGCACCAACTGATGGACATCACGGGGCCCGCCAGCAGCACAAGGCCGAGCTGCCGGGGATCGCCGCGCAGGGCCCCCCAGGGCACCCGCTGGCCGAGGAGCAGAAGCAGGCCTCCCAGCAGCACCACGGACCAGAGCACCCGGTGGGAAAGCAGTTCCCACATGTTGATCTCGGGCATGAACTGGTAATAGAGGGGCAGCATGCCCCACAGCACGAATGAGAGGGCCGCGCTGCCGGTGCCCATCCAGTTCTTCATCTCTCTCCGTTTATTAAACTAAACAATGGCGGCTGCATGATAAGTATCCGCCGCCCCTTTCACAAGCGGGAGCGGGGAGAAAACTCTGGTACTATCTGGCCCATGAACCGACTCGATCCCCTGTTTGAACAGATCCGGGCCTGCCGCCTGTGCGAGGCCCACCTGCCGCTCGGCCCAAGGCCGGTGATCCGCGGCAACGAGCGCGCCCGTCTGCTCATCATCGGCCAGGCCCCTGGCACCCGGGTACACGCCAGCGGCATCCCCTGGGACGATCCCTCCGGCGATCGGCTGCGCTTGTGGCTCGGGGTGGACAAGGCCACCTTTTACGATGAATCCCGCATCGCCATCATGCCCATGGGGCTCTGTTACCCCGGCAGGGGCAAGTCGGGGGATCTGCCGCCGCGCCCGGAATGTGCCCCCACCTGGCACGACAAGGTACTGATGCTGCTGCCCAACATCGAGCTGACCCTGCTCATCGGCCAGTATGCGCAGGCTTACTACCTGAGGGCGGCGGCGAAAGGATCGCTCACCGAGACGGTGCGACACTGGGCGGACTATGGCCCGGCCTGGTTGCCGCTGCCGCACCCGTCCCCGCGCAACACCCTCTGGCTCAGGAAGAACCCCTGGTTCGAGCAGGCAGTGATCCCCCATCTGCAGCAGAGGGTCGCCCCCCTGCTTGACCCGGCAGGCTAGAGCGCCGGCTCGGCCTGGGGCTTGGGCTTGCTGCGGGCCATGGCGACCAGCGGCAGTATGATGCACAGGCACCCCAACAGCAGCGGCAGCCCCGGCTGTTCGTCAAACAGCCAGACCCCGATGGCGACCGCCATCAGCAGCCCGGTGTACTCCGCCGAGGCGATCTTGCTCGCCTCCGCCTTGCGATAGGCCATCACGCACAGCCCCGCGTAGACCATGATGAGCGCCGAGGAGCCGAAGGCGGGCCACCACATCTGCCATTGCCACTCGCCCCCTTCCCACCAGGCCAGCGCCAGGATGAAGGGCATGCTCAGCACATTGGTGAAAAACAGGGTCTGGGCGATGGGCTGCTGGAGCGGGATGCGCTTGATCAGCAGGTTGTTGACCGCCAGAGAGAGCGCCACCCCGAGCGCCGCCAGGGCGGCCCAGTTTACCTCGGTCGGGCGCAGCACGATGAGCACCCCGACGAAGCCGAGCAGCGCCGTCAGCACCTTCTGGCGCGAGAGTGCCTCCCCCGCCAGCCAGACCGCGAGCGGCACCATCAGCAGCGGGGCGGCATAGAAGAGGGCGTTGGCGGTGGCGAGCGGCAGTCGGGTGAGGGCGACCACCATCAGGCAGACGCCGACGGCCCAGATGTGGGCCCGCAGCAGGTGCCACTTGAGGGCTACCGGCGGGTTGCGCCGCCAGGACCAGAGCAGCCAGGGGGTGAGCAACAGGGCCGCGGAGAGCTGGCGGAAAAAGACAAACTGGAAAATGGGCTGGTCCGGCTCCAGCACCTTGACCAGGGCATCGGAGAAGACCGCCACCATGTTGCCGAGCACCAGATAGAGGATGCCTATCCCGACTGCATTCATACCACCTCCAGATTCAGATGAGGGGAGGGTAGCCCGCGGCCTGTTATCCAGTAAAATGATAAAAAATCATCACGCATGAGAAATTTGGATAATGAAGCTGCCCCCCCTGCGCGCCGTTCAATATTTCGAGGTGGTTGCCCGCCTGCTGAGTTTTTCCCGCGCCGCCCTGGAGCTCAATGTGAGCCAGAGTGCGGTCAGTCACCAGATCCGTCTGCTGGAGGATTTTCTGGGGGAGCGACTGCTGCTGCGCCAGGGGCGGCTGCTCTCCCTGACGCCCCAGGGGGAGATCTATTTCGAGGGGATCGCCGCCGGGCTGGTCCAGATTGCCCAGAGCAGCGAGCAGTTGCGCGGTGGAGGCGAGATGCGGGTGCGGCTCGCGGTCTACAGCTCCTTTGCGGTGAAGTGGCTGATCCCTCGCCTGGCCGGGCTGCGCCAGCTCTATCCCGAGCTGGATCTCAGCCTGGAGATGGTGGCGGAAGATCCCGAGCTCTCCGACAGGGTGGCGGACGGTTTCATCACCGTCTCCCCCGAAGGGCCGGGCTACATGCACGATCTGCTCTATCGGGAGCGGCTGATGCCGGTGTGCAGTCGCCGGATGTGGCAGCAGGTGGAAGGGGAGTGGCCCGCCACCCTGTGGCAGTTGCCGCTGCTCTCCATCCAGGCTATCTACCGAGAGAAGGGGGAAGATTGGCGGCGCTGGGCCGAAATGGGGGGGCTGACCATTCCCCCCGAGGCGAGAGTGCACCATTTCAGCCATATCCTGCTCGCGCTGGAGGCGGCGAACTGGGACCAGGGAATGGCGCTCATCAATGACTACATGTTGCAGCCGGAGGATCCGCGTCTGGTGCGGCTGCCCCTGCACGCCCTCGAGACCGGCGACAACTTCTATTTCGTCTTCAAGCGCTCGCGTGCCCATGAACCCGCCATCAGCCGGTTGCGTCAGTGGCTGTGGCAGGAGTCGCAGGCGAGCCTGAGACCCGGGGAAAACGAGCCTCTCAGGCGTGTCTGAACGGGCTGGGGGCCCTATGCAGAATGGACGGCGCAGCCCACGACGAAGGTGTCTGATTCGGGAGGCCTGATGGCACTGGCGAGACCAGGACCATCAGGAGCGGGTCAGGTGCGCTTGAACTGGCTCAGTACAAAGAGGGTGGTGGCGCAGACTACGACCGAGGGACCGGCCGGGGTGTCCTGATACCAGGAGAGGGCAAGGCCCCCCAGCACGGCGAGACAGCCTGTCAGGGCGGCAAAGCCAGCCATCTGCTCCGGGGTCTGGCTGAAGCGGCGGGCGGTGGCGGCGGGAATGATCAGCAAGGAGGTGATGATGAGCGCCCCGACGAACTTCATGGCCACGGCGATGACCAGGCCTATCAGCAGCATCAGCACGCAGCGCAGCACATCTACCCGCACCCCTTCCACCCGGGCCAGCTCTTCCGAGATGGTCATGGAGAGCAGGGGATCCCAGAGCCGCCACAGGGTGAGCAGCACCAGGGCACCGCCGCCGTAGATCCAGAGCAGGTCCATGGGCTGCACCGAGAGCAGGTCGCCAAACAGGTAGGCCATCAGATCCACCCGCACGTTGTCCATGAAGCTCAGGGTGACCAGACCCAGCGACAGGGCGCTGTGGGCCAGAATGCCGAGCAGGGTGTCGGTGGCGACCTGTTGGTTGCGGCTCATGATGACCAGCAGCATCGCCATGGCGAGGCAGCAGACCACGACCGCCAGGGTGAGGTCCACCTGCAGCAGGATGCCGAGGGCGATGCCGAAGAGGCAGGCATGGGAGAGGGTGTCGCCAAAATAGGCCATCTTGCGCCACACCACGAAGCTGCCCAGGGGCCCGGCCAGCAGGGCGATGCCGAGTCCGGCCGCGAGGGCGTATAACAGAAAGCTGTCCACGTGAAGATCCTAGTTGTTGCGAGAGGGCAGGCGGATGACGGGAGCCTGCGGTTCATGATGATGGTGTTCGCCATCGCAGTGGTGATGGTGGGTATAGACCGCCAGCACCTCCCGCTCCGGCCGCCCGAACAGGCGGGCAAATTCCGGGTGGCGGGCCACGCTCTGTGGCTCGCCGTGGCAGCAGACGTGGCGATTGAGGCAGATCACCTCGTGAGTGCTGGCCATCACCAGGTGCAGATCGTGGGAGACCATCAGCACGGCGCAGTGGAACTCGGCGGCCAGCTGGCTGATGAGGGCATAGAGCTCGATCTGGCCCGTGATATCTACCCCTTGCACCGGTTCGTCCAGCACCAGCAGCTCGGGTTTGACCAGCAGGGCGCGGGCCAGCAGCACCCGCTGCATCTCGCCACCGGAGAGCTTTTGCATCCGGTTGTCCAGCAGATCCTGGGCACCGACCCGATTGAGCGCCTCCTCGATGGAGAGGCGGCTGTTCTTGCCAAGTTGCAGGAAGCGGCGCACCGTCAGGGGGAGGGTGGGGTCCAGATAGAGGCGCTGGGGTACATAGCCGACTCGCAGATCGCGGCGGCGGATGATGTCCCCCGAATCTGGGCGGAGCAAGCCCAGCACCAGCTTGCTCAGAGTGCTCTTGCCCGCCCCGTTGGGGCCGACCAGGGTGGTGATTTTGCCTTTGTTCAGGGTAAAGGAGACCTTGTCGAGCACGAGTCGTCCGTCAAATGAGAGACAGACCTCTTTCAGCTCCACCAGTTGGGTCATGACAGCTCCGGGGTTTACAGCCTGTGAGAGTTATAATATAACAGTGACGTTGGTTTGTTATATTATCACACACACACACCCTGACGAGACCTCTATGCGAATTCTTGCTTTGATCACTGCCCTGATGGCGGTGAGTCTGCCTGTCCGTGCCCTCGAGGTGCTGACCACCATCAAGCCCCTGGGCTTCATCGCGGCGGCGATCACCGATGGTGTGAGCGAGCCCGGGGTGCTGCTGCCCACCGGCGCGTCGCCCCACGATTTTTCCCTGCGCCCTTCCGACATGCGCAACATCAAGGAGGCCGATCTGGTGGTGTGGGTCGGTCCCGAGCTGGAAGGCTTCATGGCCAAACCCCTGGCCCAGCATCCTCATGTATTGACCCTGACCCAGGTTCCCGGCATGCCGCTGTACAACTATGCGACCCAGGGGGAACATGACGATCATCACCATGATGACAAGGATCATGACCATGCCGCCCACGACCACGGCTCGCACGACGAGGGCCATGAAGGGCACCACCACGAAGGGGTGGATCCCCACATCTGGCTGGGTCCAACCCAGGCCAAGGTGATTGCCAAGGCGATTGCGACCGAACTGGGCAAGCTGGATCCTGCCAACCAGGCGCGCTATGCCGCCAATCTCGCGGCCTTCGAGGGCAAGGTTGACGCCCTGGACAAGGTGATCGCCGTGCAGATGAAGGCGGTGGATCAGAAGGGCTACTTCGTGTTCCACGAAGCCTATGGATACTGGGAGCGCCACTACGGCATGAGTTCCAAGGGACACTTCACCGTGAGCCCGGAGCGTCGCCCGGGAGCCAAGACGCTGATTGACATCCGCAAGGCGCTGGAAGAGAAAAAGGCGAGCTGCATCTACGCCGAGCCGCAGTTCTCCCCGGCGGTGATCGAGTCGGTTGCCCGCAATACCGAGGCCAAGGTGCTGCTGCTGGACGAAGTCGGCGAGCAGGTGCCTCTCGGTCCGGACGGTTATCCGCAATTCATGCAGCAGTTGGCGGACGCCTTCGCCCAGTGCCGCTAGGCCTTGCCCGACATTGACGATAGAGGCGGCGCGGCCAACTATACTGACCTCCAGCATCTGATATGGAGTGTCAGTCATGAAATGGTTGCTCGTCTCTGCCTGCACGCTGACCCTGCTGGGATCCGGCATACAGGCATCCGGTCTTTCCGAACACATCGCCAGCCCGGAACTCAGGGCAAAAATGCAGGCGGTCTATGGCGCCAGAGCGATCCAGCGGTCCGAGGCCTTCTCTCGGCTGCTGACGCCAAGGGCCGGAACCACGGACCAGCAGAAGCTGGAGTTGGTGAACAACTACTTCAACAACCTGACCTACAGCGAGGATCCCAGACTGTGGGGGGATGATGATTATTGGGCCAATCCGCTGGAGTTCATCGGGGCGAGAGGGGGGGATTGCGAGGACTACAGCATCGCCAAGTACTACACCCTGATGGAGCTGGGGGTCGACGAGAAGAAACTGCGGCTGGCCTATGTGAAGGCACTCCGTTACAACCAGTTCCACATGGTGACGTTGTACTTCTCGACCATCAAGTCAGATCCCTTGGTGCTGGACAACATCAATGGCCGCATCCTGCCGGGGAGCAAGCGCAATGATCTGCAGCCGGTTTACAGTTTCGATGCCAAAAGCATCTGGATCATGAAATCCCGCCGCGAGGGAACCCTGGCGGGGAGCGCCGATCGCCTGGCCCAGTGGACCTCAATGCAGAGCCGGTTCTCCAGCGAGCATCTGCGCTCCCCCCGTCGCCAGCTATAACTTGCCCGCCGCCTTCAACTCCTCGAAATATTTTCCCGCGCCCGGATGCTGTTCGACACTCAGCACCGGGCCTATTTTGTTGCGCGCCTTGTGAAACAGGTTCGCATAGCCATAGGTCTGTTCGTTGAAACTGGTTTGCTGGCTCAGCATGGCCCGGGTCAGCCGATAGACCTCGTCATCGGGAGTGGCGGCATTGGTCACCAGGGTGGCGGCGATGGCGAAGGTGGGGGTTGCCTTGAGGTTGCCCGGGTAGATGCGTGCCGGCACCTGGCTGCGCTGGTAATACCTGACCCCTTTGAGCAGCTGGTCCCTTACGGGCCCCTCGATCGCCAGGAAGCGCACGGCGCAGCGCTTGGCGGTGTCCAGCACGATGCGGTTGGGATGACCCATGACAAGGCCATAGGCATCGATCTGTTTATTGCACAACGCTTCGGAGAGATTGGCGACGCTCTTCAAATCGAGATCTTGCTCCTTTGCGCCCAGAACATTGAACAGGGCCAATGCCGTTTGACGAGTCCCTGAACTCTTCAGGCCCATGTCGATGGGGGCCAGCTTGAGCTGCTCCAGGGTGGTGATATCCCCATCGGCTCGCACCACTATGGTGAAAGGTTCGGCGTGGGTGGCAAAGAGCGCCCTCAGCTCGGGTTGTGGCTGGGCAGCGAAAGGCCCGGTGCCCTGGCTGGCCTGATAGAGCCAGTCGGACTGGACGAGCGCATAGGGTACCTCTCCCGTTTTCAGCTGGCGGAGATTTTCGATGGACCCGGAGCTGGCCTGTAGTTTGCAGGACATCGTGGGGTCACTTTTTTTTGGCCAGTCTGCAGAACTCCTTGATGACCTGATAATAGATGCCTTGCTCCCCCCCTGTGCCTATGGTCATGGTGGTCGCGTGCAGGGTCGGTTGCCACAGCAGGGCGAGCAGCAGCAGCGGGATCCTCATGATGCATTCTCCTGAGTGGCATAACCATCGATGCCCCAACTGCGCAGCATGTCCACATCGCTTACGTCGCCGGCTTCCGCCAGCAAGGTGTAGCCGGAAGCATGGAGGCATTGGGAGAGCAGGTTCCAATAAAGGGGGGACTGGGTGAGCTGGCAACTGATGAAGACAGGTCTGATGGGGTCGAGCCTGGCCAGATTGTCGTTGTTCATCGGGATGTTGCTGAATGCCAGCTCAATCCCCTGGGACTGGAGTGCGGTCAGTCGTTCCTCGGCCAGGGGGGGGAAGATCGCCAGATCCCAGCGCCAGTCCAGCGTCTTACCACGAGCGCTGGTCAGCACGGGGGCAAACTGCGCCCAGTCTGGGTGGCCGAGCAGGCTGAGAGGCAGCTGGAGCCCTTCCGCCTTCTGAGTCAGCCAGTCGTTGAGCAGCCCCCGAATTTCATCCGGCGAACTGTCCGTGGTGGGGGGGTGCTTGGGTAGCAGGCGGCTGTAGAGCCTGATACTCCCCTGAGTGGAGAAGAAATGCTGCTGATAGGTGTTGCCATCGGTGTCGACCAGCCCAACGAGCTTCTGGTGGGTCGGGAGAGCGTCGTGCTTGCCAAGCTGGGTGATCTTGAGCCGCTGTTGCAGCAGGTCCCGCTTGCGTTCAGAGACCAGCTGGTTGATGGAGACAACGACTTCCTGCAATTCGCGAAGCCACGGGGTTGGCAGGTTGCCGCTGAACTGGCGTTTGCGGATCCGGGCCAGTTGCAGACTGATCTGCTCGAGGGGGCGCAGCAGGCGGCGGCACACCCAGGTGATCACCAGGCTGAACACCAGCAGGCCGGCGAGCAGCGCAAGTCCGGTACGACTGATGGCGTTCCACAGATGCTGGTAGGCGTAACCCTTGTGTCCCTCGAGCGTGAGGGTACCGAGAATGCGCCAGCCGTCGGTCAACTCCTGCTCAATCTTGACCGGCGGCATGTCGATAACTGAGGGGAGCCAGCCTGGAACATTTTGCTGTGCGGTGTGGAACACCTTCTGGAACAGCACCTGGCCATCCGGATCCAGCAGAACGACGGAGTTGACGAAGCCTCCGTCGAACATGGCGTTCACTATGGTCTCGGCAAGGACCTTGTCATCGTTGAGCAGAGTGCCCTGCAGCACCAGCCCCAGTGCGGTGATGGCGGTTTCAAGGTTGGCCGACATCTGGTCGAGAATAGACTGTCGTACCGTCGTGATCTCCAGCACGAGCAGCAGCGCGGCGCCGATGGTGAAGAGGATTAGGATGATTACATTTAACAATTTTGCCAATGACATACCCACTCCATGGAGATGTTTTTGCAACATTTTCTGGGCCGGAGAGCACCACAACCGGACTTGGTTCTTAAAAATAGAAAAAAATGGCTGAAAATGACGATCATTTCTGCCCATGCTGGAAGGTTATGCATAAAATGTGAGTTTCGTGCATGGAGCTATGAACTTTTTGTAAGTATTTAGGTCTAAAAGCCAGATATTCGGTTTTCATAATAAAAACTCATAAAAACAGACCCACAACCACCACCCTTAGATCTAATAACAGGATAGCGGATGAAACGTCTCCGTCCCTTGGTAGCCCAGGCTGCCAATTGGGAACCCCCGGTTCCCCGCAAGCATTTCTATGCCATGCTATTGCTCACGGCCATGACGCTGTCAGCGGTAGCCGTATTGCCAGCTCCCGGTGACATCCTGGAGCGGCCACTGCGTCTGGAGTTGCCGATCGCCACCACGGGCACCGCAACCAACGAAGACAACACCGACTTCAACGACATTCCGGATCACGAGCTGGTCGAGTCAGCCGCTCCCGAAGACGACATCCCGGCCGATGCCACGCCTCAATGGCAAGATTACCGGGTTCGCAACGGCGAGAACCTGACCACCATCTTCAACAACTTGGGGCTGTCCACCACCACCCTCTACAAGGTGCTGGATGCGGATGCCAAGAACAACCTGGCGCGTCTCAAACCCGGTCAGACCATCGAGTTGCTGATCGATCAGGACAACATTCTGCAGCAGTTGAAGATCCGCCTGAACATCAAGCAGACCCTGGTGCTGGAGCGTACCGACGACACCTATAGCGCCAACATGCTCAATGAAGAGGTAGAGTGGCAGCAGAAGAGCTATGACGGTGTCATCAACGGCAGCTTCTACGTCAGCGCCCGCAATGCCGGTATCCCGGCCAACCACATCCAGAAGATTGCCAACCTGTTCCAGTGGCGCCTCAACTTCGCCAAGGATTTGAAAAAAGGTGACAAGTTCAAGGTGCTGGTCCGTCAGGAGACGGTCGACGGCAAGAGTACGGGCAATACCCAGTTGCTGGGGGTCGAGGTGTTCAGCCAGGGCAAGGCCGTGTCAGCCTGGTTGTCGGAAGATGGCAACTATTATGACGGTCAGGCAAACAGCCTGGAGCGCGGCTTCCGCCGTTATCCGACTCACAGCCGTTACCGGGTCAGCTCCAGTTTCAACCCGAATCGCCGTCATCCCATTACCGGGCAGGTCCGGCCCCATGAGGGGACCGACTTTGCCCTGCCGGTAGGCACGCCCATCATGGCGACCGGTGATGGTGTGGTCCTCAAGGCAACCAGCCACCCGCTGGCAGGCACCTATGTCGTGATCAAGCACGGCCGTACCCTGATGACCCGTTATCTGCACCTGAGCAAGCTGCTGGTCAAGCCGGGCCAGAAGGTGAAGATGGGTGACAAGATTGCCCTCTCCGGCAACACGGGCCGCTCCACCGGTGCTCACCTGCACTACGAGGTGCGCATCAACAACCGCCCGGTGGATCCCATGAAGATCAAGCTGCCGATGGCGGAGCCGCTCTCCGGCAAGGAGAAGCGTCAGTTCCTCGCCAAGGTGAAGAGCTACCGCAAAGAGATGGAGGCGGGCTGAACGGCTCCCTCCTGACGAAAAAGGCCCCGCCAACTGGCGGGGCCTTTTCATTGCAGAACGGCTTCAATAACCCTTGTCAAAGTCGATCCTGCCGTCCAGCTGCTGACCATCGATGAAGCGGATGTAGTTGCGGATGAAGATCTGGGCCACATCTTCCGGGAAGCTGTAGGCGCTGTTGTGGGGCGTCACGATGAGATTGGGCTGGTGCCAGAGCGGGCTGTCAGCGGGCAGGGGTTCCTGCTCGAACACATCGAGCACCGCCATGGCGGGCTTGCCGGCTTGCAGTGCCGCCAGCAGATCCCCCTCATGGACGGCATTGCCCCTGCCGACGTTGAAGAAGATGGCGCCCGGTTTGCAGTGGCCGAAGCGTTCGGCGGTGAAGAGATGGCGTGTCTCGCGGGTGGCGGGCAGCACGCTGACGATGACATCGGCTTGGGCCAGCATCTTGTTGAGTGCCGGCAACTGGTACACCTGATCGAACCCGGCACGCTCACGGCCACTGTGGCTGATGCCGAGCACCCTCATGCCAAAATGTTTGCCGGTGTGGGCGATATGCTGCCCTATGCTGCCGGTGCCGAGCAGCAGCAGCGTCTTTCCCTTCAAGCCCTGATAGGGATGGCTCTGCCAGACGCCCTGTTGCTGCTGCTCGCGATAGAGTGGCAACTGGCGGGTCAGGCTGAGCAGATGGCCGAACACATACTCGCTCATCAAGGGGCCGAAGATGCCGCGGACATTGGTGAGCAGGTAGTCGCGGCGGCAACTGGCGTCCAGCAGCACATCGACCCCGGCATAAGTCGACTGGAGCCAGCTGAGCTTGCCGGCCTTGGCCAGCAGCGGCTTGGCCCGGGCAGGCTCGGCCATCAGGATATGAGCGTCACCGATAAGCTGTTCGGCCTCGGCCTGATTGTCGGCCCGAAGAATGTGCAGATGGGGAAGATGGGCCGCCTTGAGCAGGCGTTCATAGTGGCTGTTGTCCTGACTCAACAGCAGCAGGGTACGTTGGCTCATACTCTTGTTCCTTATCGTGTTTATGGCAAGGCGAGAGGGATGCTGTCTCCATCTTACCCCAGTTGATCGGGCAAGATAGTCGAGCAGGGCGCTTTTTCATTTTTAGACGGGGCCCTCGTGGGCTACAATCTGCCCCACATTTTGCAAAGGATCCGACTCCAGTGTTTGGTGACAAGTTTTATAAGCGACTGGCCGAGCTGCAGCCCTGGCAGCAAACCGTCTATACCCTGGCGCTGGCAGAGCGCATGTACCCCAACTATGTGCTCTTTACCCAGGCTTCCGGTTTCGGGGATGCGAGGGCATTCCGTCACGCGCTGGATCAGATGTGGAACTACCTGACGGTCAAGGGATCCCGCGTCAATCTTGGTGCCATTCTGGAAGCGTTTGAAGTCTACATTCCCGATCCCCGCAAGTTTGAATCCTACGGCGCCTATCCGGCACTGGACGCCTGCGTGGCGCTGGGTTGTGCCTACAACTCGGTGATCTGCCGGGTGGGGGAAGAGGCCAACGACGCCAGCCATGCGTCTGTCGGCACGGTCGCCGGCTTCATCGAGATGCTGGAAGAGCGGGATCTCAGCGATGAGGAGCTCTATGAGCACGAGTACATGGAGGCCGAGCTGGAGTTCCAGGTCGAACTGCTCAAACGGGTGGCCCATGAACGGGACAGCGATCGCATCCTTGCCATTCGCGCCTTCGCGGCCCAGGACGGCGTCTCCAACATCGGCATCAGCCTGGAGGCGTAACGCCATCGCGTACTGCCCATAAAAAAAGCTCCCGGTCGGGAGTTTTTTTTATCTCTGAGCGTTCATTTTTTTGGTGTGTGAGAAAGCATTTATGCATTTTTTTCAAATGGTTAACTTTTTTTCTCCTGATTCTTAGGGGCCATTCGTTGCTGTTGTAAGCTCGCTTCTATTGGTTGCACTTGACAGAGAATCACCGACGAGAACATCTCCATTACTGAGGTCATCTATGAATGCAACAGAGCTTTGGCAGCTTTCCCCCGAGCAATTCAACGAGTGGCGGCGTGAGAACGATTATCCCCGTATCTGGGCGCTGCTGGTGGCGTCGCTGCCCCATTTCGACGACTGGATGGCGGAGCAGAAGATAGAAAAAAGCGTGATCTTCCAGATCGGCATCGCCCGCTTCATCAGCTCCCGCTGCGTGTTGAGCCTTTGTGTCTACATGAGCGACGACAAGGTCCGCCTGTATGAGAGCGCCTCGAGTGCACTGGAATCCCTGCGCAAGAGCGGCCTCATCCGCTCGGAGACCCGTTTCGAGCCTTACAGCATGTGGCTGGCGGGAAAACATGGCAATGACGAGGTGAAACGGGTGCAAAGCCTGCTTTCGGTCTCGGAGAACAACAAGGGGGAGGCCCAGGTGCTGGGCAAGCATCGTCTGCTCAACATCGGCGGTGTTACCCTCAAAAGCCCCATCATCTCCGGCCGGTTGCTCGATTTTACCTGTCTCGACGAGCTCTCTCTCGATGGGGCCGTCAACAACTCCAAGGTTTATCTGTGGCACTGCTCGGCCAAGGGGGTCAGGGTCAATGGCGGGGTGATCGGGCTCGATCTGTTCGACTCCCTGCTGTGGGACCACAGGGCCTGGGCCAAGAAGCGGGAGCTGGCGCTGGAGGACGGGGTCTTTCAGGACTTCACCATAGAGTGCGAGGAGATCCGCTTCCACTCCTCCCGGGCGGTGCTGAAAAACTTCAGCGTCAGCGCCAAGAACTTCGATGCCACCATGGAGCACACCAACCTGGACAAGGTGGAGGTGGTCTACAACGACAATGGGCGGATCGACCACAACGAGGCGAGCAAACTCTATCGCAATGCCAAGCGTCTCTTCTCCAGCGTGGGTGACACCGTCGACGCCGGCGAGTGCTACTACAAGGAGAAGCTGCACGAGATGAAGTCCCTGGCGAGCCCGCGGGAGCTGTTCCGGGAGCGCTGGTTGCGCAGCGGTCCGATGACGAAGTGCTGGCTCTCCCTGTTGTGCTATCTCAAGTGCGCGGGCAAGTTCATCAGCTTCATCACCTGGGGGTTTGGGGAGCGTCCCATCAGAAGCCTGCTGATGTCGATGGGGGTGATCCTGCTGGCGACCCTGACCTATTTCCTGGCACCGGAGTCTGCAACCCACGGCCATCTGGGGCGCTCCCTCTATTTCAGCATCGTCACCTTCGTGACCCTGGGTTATGGGGACATCTCCCAGACCTCCTCGCCGCTGCAACTGCTGTCGGCCATCGAAGCCTTCTGCGGCATGTTCCTGACCGGTCTCTTCCTCGCGGGTTTTGCCTCGAAAACCAAGCAGTATTGACGGGAGTGCCGGCGGCGGGTGCCATCAGTGCCCGCCTCCGGTGCCCTCCTGCTGTCTTCCCATTCCTCCCGGCTGGCTCGGCGACCCTGCTTGACGCAGCGGCGGTGGAGCGACTTTATTTAAAGTCATCGCATGCCATGGCAAGCGATGGCGCCACCAGCGCCCGGACATGACGCAATCAGAGGAGAAAGCCCGGTATCGATCCGCCAACCACCGATGTAGAGAAGGAATAACGCTATGATATTGAATCACTTATGGGGATTGTATGCCCATCCCCACACCGAATGGCATACCATAGACGAGCGGCACGACAGCTTCAGAAACAGTCTGACCCACATCCTGCTCGTGGCCCTTATCCCTCCCATCTGCGCCTACTATTCCGCCGTTCACATCGGCTGGAGCATCGGGGTCGGCGATCCCATCACCCTGACCGCCAACAGCGCATTCAAGCTGTCGGTCGCCATGTACGTGACCCTTATCATCGGCGTGTTGGCACTCTCCTATCTGGTGCACTGGATGGGGCATACCTTCGGCTCGGATCCCAGCTACACGACCTCGCTGGAGCTGGCGGCCTACACCTCCACGCCACTCTTCATGGTGGGCTTCTCCGCTTTCTTCCCGCATCTCTGGTTCGTGATGCTCATCGGTTTGGTCGGGCTGACCTATTCCGTCTACCTGCTCTATATCGGCGTGCCCATCCTGATGCACATCACCAAGGAGCAGGGATTCATCTACGCCAGCTCAGTGGTGACTGTCGGCCTGGTGTTGCTGGTCTGCGTGCTGGCTGCCACGGCCATCCTGTGGGGATCCGGCTTCGGTCCCGTCTTCACCCAGTAGCCGTGCGTGCCGACGGCAACGACGACAAGGGCGCCTTGATGGCGCCCTTGTCGTTGATCTCTCGCCTGGTCGGCGTGTCTTTGCCAGACCCGGGAGGGACGTCGTCTGCGTTGATCAGCGGGGATTGCCGCTGCCGATGCCGAACGGGATGCGGTAATCGCTGCTCTGATCGCCGAGGCTGACGGTCAGGTTGCCTTGGGCGCGGCTCGGGATCTGTACCTGCTGGGTACCCATCAGGTTGGCGTGGACGGAGGCCACCAGATCACCGGATTCATCGCGCACCTCCAGCATGGGGTTGGCCTTGCCAGCCATGGCGGCGCTGGCATGCCAGTTCACGAACAGCACACCCGGGGTGGCGTTGAAGTCGGCGGGGACGGAAGCCTGGGCAACACCGGCACTCATCAGGCCTGCAACGGCCAGCATCTTGATCACGTTTTTCATGTTCATTCACTCTCTTGGTTTTTATGTCATTGGCAAGGCCTGACAGGCCTGCATCAATGCATCCTTGCAAGAGGTCATTCAAATGGTGTGTTGTTTTGTCACGGATGTTTGTCACCCATGTGTATGGGGGACTGCCATGAACGACCAGTTGTTTTGCGGCTTGGCGCTCCTGCCTAAGCGATGCGTGAATATTAAGCGCCTCACCCGGTCATTGTTAGCGAGATAAACTGGCCTACATGTTCAAAAAATATGAATGATTTTTTTGTGGGGGGACATAGACGGGTTGGAGGGTGTTCACCCTTCCGGAGAGAGGTGCATGTCCCAGACCTGACACCGGATTGTCACATCCGGTGCGTACTGTGCGGCTTCATTTTCACACTGGTTCAAGGATGACTATGTTTCGCGTCTCTTCCCTTGCCGCCTGCGTGGCGGCCACCCTGCTGAGCGGCTGCAATTCGGGCAATGACTCCTCCTCGCCCGCCGTCGGCGACTATCAATACAGCACCAAGGCGGTCTATGCCGCCCGTCAGGCAATGAACAGCTATGAGGTTGCCCCTGAAGGCTTTAGTCCCGTCTTCACCGAACTGGTGGCACGCCATGGCTCCCGCTCGTTGTCGAGCCCCAAATACGATGTGCTGACCAAGCTGGTGTGGGAGGAGGCCGCAAGACAGGGGGCCTTGACCGAGCTGGGCCAACGGCTCGGCGCCAAGGTGGACGCCGTCACGGCCGCCAACCAGACCCTCGGCTATGGCCTGCTGAGTGCGCTCGGCAAGGAGGAGCACGCCAACCTGGCGACCCGGCTCGCCGAACGGCTGCCCACCCTGCTGACCACTGAATCGACTCCCCTCTGCCTCAAGGTCGAGACATCGGGCAAGGATCGCGCCAACGAAAGCGCCTACTTCTTCATGCAGAGCCTGGCCAAACGGGTCTCTCTGGTGACGGACAGCCCCGACTGTTACGTCAGCCAGGAGAACCCTTCCGAGATCGACAAGGGGCTGCGCAACAAGTTCGAGCTCTACTTCCACAAGACCGAGCCACAGGGGGAGTACACCCGGTATCTGCCCACCTTCCAGGCCTATCAGGCCTTTGTCGGGGACGAAGACAACGGGGTGGCTCCCGCTCCCGAGCTGACCGAGGCCCTCGATGCGCTCAAGGCCCTGCCCAGGACCCGGGTGATGGCCCGCGAGATGCTCGAGCGTCTCTACAGCAAGGCCTTCGTCGACGAGCTGGCCGCCGGGGTGGATTATGTGGCGGTGAACCCGGAAGACGGCGGCAAGACCCATGTGCGCGACGAGGTGGACGCCGCCCTCATGCTCTACAACCTCTTCATCATCGGCCCGGGGATGATCCGGGAGGCGCAGGCACAAGGCGGGTCCTGGGATCTCGAGCAGTTCATCACGCCAGAGGAGTCTGCCTGGTTCTCCTACCTTTCCGATGCCGAGGACTTCTACGAGAAGGGGCCGAGTGTTGCCAGCCAGAGCGCCACCTACGCCGTGGCCCAGCCCCTGCTTGACGGCCTCTTCAACGAGGTACAGACCCAGGTGGTGGAAGAGGCGGGCGAGCATGTCGCCAAGCTGCGCTTTGCCCATGCGGAGACCCTGATCCCGCTGGCGGCCCTGATGAAGCTGGCAGGGAGCCGCCAGAGCGCCCAGCCCGGCGTGTTGATGAGCCAGGAAAACAACGAATGGCGTGGCGGCTGGGTCTCTCCCTATGCGGCCAACATCCAGTGGGATGTCTACCGCAACGAGGCCGGCCGGGTGCTGGTGAAGATGCTTTACAACGAGAAGGAGCTCGCCTTCAAGGCAGGTTGCGCCCCCATTGCGGTGGGCAGCTTCTTCTATGACTTCGGCGAGCTCAAACGCTGTTACGACTACTCGTCCTGACGCGCTCGTGCCATCCCCGGGGCCGGTCATCGCCGGCCCCGCGTTTTTTGGTTCAGGCGGAGCCCGCATGTCGACGACCCGCCTGCCAGGTGGTGCCCATGGAGGCGGCGATGATGGCGGCTATCCCGAGCCATTGGGACGGGGGCAACTGCTCGCCCAGCCATACCAGTCCCATCAAGGCTCCCATGGCCGGTTCACCGCTGGTGAGAATGCCGTAGCTCTTGAGGGGAAGGCGGCGCAGGGCAAACATCTCGAGAGAGTAGGGGATGGCGCTCGAGAGCAGCCCCACCCCGATGATGGTGAGGATCACGGGGACGGTGAATGACGCCTCGATCGCACCCTCCAGCCCGAAGGGCAATACCAGCAGGGTGCCCACCCACATGCCCAGCGCCGGAGCCTGTGCGCCCAGCAAGGCTCCTGCCCGCTTTCCGGTGAGCATATAGAGCCCCCAGAAGAGGCCAGCCCCGAGAGCCAGTGCGGCTCCCAGGGGATCGATGGCCTGCTGTGTTGCCCGCAGGGGCAAGAGCAGCAGCAGGCCGGCGATGGCCAGTATCAGCCAGATGAAGTCTGCCCGGTGGCATGAGGAGAGCAGGGCCACTGTCAGGGGGCCGATGAACTCGATGGCCAGGGCTACGCCGAGGGGAATGCGTGCGATGGCGAGATAGAAGAGCAGGTTCATTGCCCCAAGCGACAGGCCGTAGGGGATGGCGCCCAGCAGGGTGCGACGGTCGAGGGGGGCACGCCAGATGCGAAACACCAGGGAGAGGAGGAGGGCGGCGCACCCCAGCCGGAACAGGGTCGTACCTGCGGCACCCAGCAGGGGAAACAGGGATTTGGCCAGGGAGGCGCCGAGGGTGATCGACAACATGGCGAGCAGGACGGCCAGAAGGGAGGAGAGGGCATTGGAATTGGGTTGCATGGTGTTCATACCGGGCAGGACGATGAGCAATAAAATATATCTGGAGACTTGGGTAAAACCGGTCTAATACTGGCCTTGTTCGATAATTTTTATCTAATGAACCCCATGACCGACAAATTTGATCTGCTCATCCTCGCCGAGCTGCAACAGGATGCCCGTCTGCCCACGCCGGAGCTGGCCCACAGGGTCGGTCTTTCCGCCCCTGCCTGCTACCGCCGCGTCCGCGCCTTGCGGGAGTCCGGTCTCATCGAGCGGGAAGTGGCGCTGGTGGCACCGTCCACCATGGGCTGGCCCATCACCATGCTGGTGCTGGTGACCCTGGAGCGGGATCATGGCCGCATCGTCGATGAGATGATCGCCAGCCTGCAGCGGGAACCCGAGGTGATGGATCTCTGGTATGTGACGGGGGAGCAGGACTTCGTGCTGCAAGTGGCCGCCAGGGACATGCAAAGTTACGAGCAGTTCACCCGTCGGGTGCTCCATGCCAGGGACCAGGTGCGCAGTTTCAAGACTCTGGTGGTCATGGGACAGCACAAGCGTTGCGGCGCCTTGCTGCCCGGGTAAAGAGGGGGTTGCGCCGAAGCCTTGCCGGCATTGCGGGAGCGCCGTCAGGGAAAGGAACAGGGGCAGGTACGGCCTGCCCCTTCTGTGTCAGCCAGGTTCCCCGGGCGCCAGCTCCTCTGCCGTCATGGGGCGCAAGACCCGGCAGGGATTGCCGACCGCCACCACGCCTGCCGGAATGTCTCTGGTGACAACGGACCCCGCCCCGATGACGCTGTTGTCCCCTATGGTGACGCCCGGGCAGATGACGACGCTGCCCCCAATCCAGACGTTGTTGCCGATGCGCACCGGCTTGCCGAACTCCACCCCCTTGATGCGCGGCGCTACCGCCACCGGGTGGGTAGCGGTGTAGATCTGCACTCCGGGGGCCAGCAGCACGTTGTCGCCTATGTGTACCTCGCACACATCCAGGATGGTGCAGTTGAAATTGGCGTAGAAATTCTCGCCGACAAAGATGTTGGCGCCATAGTCGCAGAAGAAGGGGGGCGTGATGAAACAGCGTTCTGCGCGGCCACCCAGCAGGCGGGTGAGGCGCTCATCCCAACCAGGGGCATCGGTTCGCTCCCGGTTCAGTTCTCCCAGCAGGGCGCGGCACTGCTCCCGCGCAGCCCGCAGTTCGGGGTCCCCTGCATCATAGGGCGCTCCCGCCACCATCTTCTGCCACTCGGGGCCACGCACAGCGGGCCGCTGCACTGTCGTTGCGTCAGTCATCATTGCTCCATCAGCCAGATCAGGGATTCGTAAGGGCGCAGCTTGCAGGATTGCGGCCGGGTCGGGCTGTCTTGGTAGTTGCCAAGCAACAGGCGCCCCTCTCCATTGGCCAGTTCGGCAGGCAGCTCGAAGGCCACCGGCTCGCCGTAGAAGTTGCTCACCACCAGCAGGGTCTGACCGTCGGCGCGGCGGGCATAAGCCCAGATCTGCGGGTGCCCGGTCAGCAGCTCCTGATAATCCCCCTGAGTGAAGATGGGGTGCGCCTTGCGAAGGGCGATGAGATCCCGATAGTGCCAGAACACCGAGTGCTGGTCGGCGAGCGCCGCTTCGGCGTTGATCTCGGGGTAGTTGGCGGCGGGCTTGAGCCAGGGCGTCCCGCTGGTGAAACCGGCGTTGGAGGCGGCGCTCCACTGCATCGGGGTGCGCGAGTTGTCCCGGGACTTGGCGCCGAGAATGGCGAGGATCTCGGCCTCGCTCATCCCTTCCGCCTGCTTGATGGCGAAGATGTTGCGGCTCTCCACATCCTGATAGTCGTCGATGTGCTGATAGCCGGGGTTGGTCATGCCGATCTCCTCCCCCTGATAGATGTAGGGGGTGCCTTGCAGGCCGTGCAGCGTGCTGGCCAGCATCTTGGCGGCGACCACCCTATGCTCGTCCTCATCGCCGAAACGGGAGACGATGCGCGGCTGATCGTGGTTGCACCAGAAGAGCGCCGACCACCCCTTGCCATGCATGCCGCTCTGCCAGTGGTTGAAGATGCGCTTGAGTTCGAGGAAATCGAACGGGGCCTTGGTCCACTTGTCGCCGCCCGGGTAATCCACCTTGAGGTGATGGAAGTTGAACACCATGGAGAGCTCGGAGCCATCCAGCGCGCCATAGCGCTGGCAGTGCTCCAGAGAAGTAGAGGACATCTCCCCCACTGTCATGGCCCCCACGGGGGCGAAGACGTCGCGGCTCACATCCTGCAAAAATTCGTGGATGCGCGGCCCGTCGGTGTAGAAGCGGCGGCCATCCCCCACCTCGTCGTCAGGGAATGCCTGATCCTTGGAGATGAGGTTGATGACGTCGAGGCGGAAACCGTCCACCCCTTTCTTCGCCCAGAAATGGATGATCTTCTTCACCTCGGCGCGCACGGCCGGGTTCTCCCAGTTGAGATCCGCCTGCTCGCGGGCAAAGAGGTGCAGGTAGTACTGGCCGGTGGCCGGGTCCAGCTCCCAGGCGCTGCCGCCAAACTTGGATTGCCAGTTGTTGGGCACGCCGCCGTCCACCGGATATTTCCAGATGTAGTAGTCGCGATAGGGGCTGTTCTTGTCCCCCAGCGCCGACTTGAACCAGGCGTGCTCGGTGGAGGTGTGGTTGACCACGATATCCATCACGATGCGGATGCCGCGCGCATGGGCGGCGGCCAGGAGCGCTTCGAAATCGCTCATGGTGCCGTAGGCGGGATCTATGTTGAGGTAATCGGCGATGTCGTAGCCGTTGTCCACCTGGGGGGAGACATAGACCGGGGTCAGCCAGAGGGCATCGACGCCGAGGGTCTTGAGGTAGTCGAGGCGGGCCATGATCCCCTTGAGATCACCGGTGCCACGGGCGCCGGAATCCTGAAAGCTCTTGGGGTAGATCTGGTAAATCACGGCGCTTTGCCACCAGGGTGTCTGTGTCATGGTTGGTTCGCTCATTGGTTGAAACCGGATTAGTTGGAACAGGGCAACGATAAAGGGCGGAGCCAGGGCTCCGCCGAGGTTGTGTGGATCAGGCCGTGGCCAGATCCAGCTTGCCGGCAGCCTGCTGGCGCTTGTAGACCAGCAGGGTCAGCAGGGCGGGGACCACGATGGCCACCAGCATGGCGACGGCGTAGATGCCCCAGTATTGCGGCTGGATGGAGAGGATGCCCGGCAGGCCGCCCACCCCGATGCCGTTGGCCATCACACCGGCGAAGCCGCAGATGAGAGCCGCACAGCTTGAGCCCACCATGGCGCACAGCATGGGGAACTTGTACTTGAGGTTGATGCCGTACATGGCCGGCTCGGTCACCCCGAGATAGGCGGAGATGGCGGCCGGGACCGAGATCTCCCGCTCGTTCTCCTTGCGGCTGATCAGGATGATGCCGACGACCGCAGACGCCTGGGCGATGTTGGAGAGGGCGATCAGCGGCCAGATGGGGGTGCCGCCCATGCTCTGCATCAGTTGCAGGTCCACCGCGTTGGTGGTGTGGTGGATGCCGGTGATGACCAGGGGCGCATAGAGGAAGCCGAACAGGGCGGCGCCGATGGGGGCAAACGAACCCGTCATGGCAGCCTTGGCGGCAAAGCCGACGCCGTCACCAATCCAGCGGCCGAACGGACCGATCAGGGCGTGGGCCACGATCACCGCCAGCAGCAGGGAGATGAAGGGCACAATCACCAGGTAGAGATAGGCCGGGATGATGCGCTTGAGGCTGGTTTCCACCCAGGCGAGGAAGACACCCGCCAGCAGGGCCGGAATGACCTGGGCCTGATACCCCACCTTCTGGATGACGAAGAGGCCGAAGTCCCACACTTCCGGGGTCTGCTGGCCGATGCCATAGGCGTTCATCAGTT
Source organism: Aeromonas sp. PS2Canimalfood6 (assembly GCF_048276795.1). NCBI lineage: Bacteria > Pseudomonadati > Pseudomonadota > Gammaproteobacteria > Aeromonadales > Aeromonadaceae > Aeromonas > Aeromonas sp. PS2Canimalfood6. The sequence continues at coordinate 25,327 of NZ_JBLUXC010000024.1, read as the reverse complement.
GCGGCGACACCAGCGTGATACCCAGCACGATGCCGAGGATCTCGGAGCCGCCCATCTTCTTCACCGCAGACCAGCAGACACCCACCGGCAGGAAGTGGAAGATGGCTTCACCCAGCAGCCAGAGGAAGGCGTGCACCTGGGCCCAGAACTGGCTGATCTCGGTGAGGGTGTGGGTGCCGTCGTCGAACATCTTGATGTCGCCGATGACGTTGCGAAAGCCCAGGATCAGACCACCGGTGATGATGGCGGGCAGCAGGGGGACGAAGATCTCGGCCAGGTGGGAGATGCCGCGCTCCAACGGGTTCATGTTGTGGCGGGCGGCCTGCTTGGCGGCCTCCTTGCTGCCGCCGCTCACGCCGATCTCCTGGGTGAGCGCCTTGTACCACTGATCCACCTCGTTGCCGATCACCACCTGGAACTGGCCGCCCTGGGTGAAGCTCCCCTTCACCGAAGGGATGGTCTCGATGGCCTTGGGATCGGCCTTGACCGGATCGGCCAGCACGAACCTGAGCCGGGTCAGGCAGTGGCTGACAGTGGTGATGTTCTCTTTGCCGCCGATCCGCTCGATCAGCTGCGCCAGATGCTGTGTGTTGACTTTTGACATGAGCCTTCCCTCTGTGACTCCATGAATAATGGTCGTGTCTTTACCGGCTGGCCAAGGACCGCCCGTTTATTGGTATCGTTCCCAATCAGCATGAAGCCAGTGGCTCGCATCGGCAATGGGAACGTTCCCAATTCGTGGCTCTGGTCACAAAAAGCGCAAAACGCCGGGAATGGAGGAAAAGATAGACTACAGGGGCTGACAGGGGGCGATGGTCGCTCTGGGGGGTTGCCCCTCTTCAATCTGGTCGAGCAGCTGTCTGGCGGCCAGGATGCCGGCGTCCTTGTAGCCGAAATCCAGGCTGAGGGTGTTGGCAAAGAGGAACGTCAGCATGGGATTGCTGCCAAGGCCGCTCACCAGGATGTCGGTGCGACCCTGCTCCTGCAGGTATTTGGCGGCGCCGATGGCCAGGGTGTCGCTGGCACAGACCATGGCCTGGGTGGTGGGGGTGAGAAGCTCGGCCGCGAGCCGATAGCCGCTTTGCAGACCGAGATCCCCGAGGGCGCTGCGGGGTGTGCGCCCCTGTTCCCGACAGTAGTCGAGGTAAGCCTGATGCCGACGCAACCCGGTGGTGAGATCGCTGCGTTCCACCCCGAGATAGGCGACCTCGGTCAGGCCACGCTCCCCGAGGTGGGCGAGCACGGCGCGCACCGCCCCGTCATCGTCGAAGCAGACTGACGAGAAGCCGGGGCGCTCGCGGGCCATCAGCACCAGTTTCTCCCTGAGCGGCGCCATGGCGGCATAGTCCAGATCGTTGAAGGCAAACAGGATGATGCCGTCCACCCCGCGCCGCTCCAGCACCGCCAGGTGCTCGCTCACCTTGGCGGGGGAGAACTTGCTCTCCATCAGCACGGCGTCGTAGCCACGCTGGTAGAGGGTCTCCAGCATGCCGCGCACCGCCTGGTTCTCGGAGCTGGAGTCGAGGCGCGACACCACGATGCCGACCACCTGCTGGCTCTGGCTGCGCATGGCCCGCGCCGATTTGCTCGGCACGAAACCGTGCTGGGCGATCACCGATTCGACCCTGGCCCTGGTCTGGGCATTGACCTTGGGATCCTGATTGAGCACCCGGGAGACGGTCGACTTGCCGACCCCGCTGAGGCGAGCGATATCGAGGATGGTCAGTTTCTTTTCCATGGGGGATCCGTGACAGGGGAGGGCGACAATCGGGATGCAGACATTGTTGTGATTAACTCCTGTGAATACAAGCCCATGGCGTTAGAATGCCCTTTCCCAGGCGACTTTCTTCGCCGTTGCACAGGACGCGCATCATGGATCTGTTGGCAAGTCTGCACTTCTCTCTCTCCATCACGGGCCCCATCTGTCTGGTGCTGGTACTCGGCATCTGGCTCAAGCGGCTGGGTCTCTTGCCCGACAGCTTCGTCGAGTCCGCCTCCCGTCTGGTGTTCCAGGTCACCCTGCCAGCTCTCTTGTTCCTGAGCATGGTGCGCACCGATTTTTCCACCATGCCGAGCCCCTGGCTCATCCTCTATGGCCTGCTCGGCACCCTCGCCGGTTTCCTGGTGCTGGAGGTGCTGGCGGCCCGTTTCATCGGCGAGCAGAAATTGCGGGGCATCTTCGTGCAGGGCAGCTTTCGCGGTAACATGGGGATCATGGGGCTGGCCTATGTGCAAAACGCCTACGGCCCGGAGGGGATAGGGGCCGCCGCCCTGCTGGTGGGCTCCATCACAGTGCTCTACAACATCCTTGCGGTGATCACCCTGACCCGCAGCCTGGGGGGCGGAAAGGGGCTCGCCCCCATACTCAAGGGGATCGTCAAAAACCCCCTCATCATCGCCATTCTGGCGGCCCTGCCCTTCGGTCTGCTCGGCATCGAACTGCCCCAGCTGGTCATCACCACGGGCAACTATTTCGCCAACATGACCCTGCCGCTGGCCCTGCTCTGCACCGGCGCCAGCCTCAACCTCAAGGCCCTGCGCGGCGGCGCCATGCTTACCGGCTGGGCCACGGTCAACCGGTTGTGCTGCATCCCCGTGCTGCTGGTGCTGGGGGCCTGGGCGCTCGGCTTCAGCCCGCAGGCCCTCGGCATCCTGTTTCTCATCAGCTCAACCCCCACCGCCGCCGCCAGCTATGTGATGACCCGCGCCATGGGCGGTGACAGTGCCCTCGCGGCCAACATCATCGCCACCACCACCCTGGGCTCGCTCGTCACCACCAGCCTGGGGGCCGCCCTGATGAACTACCTGGGGCTGATGGGCTAGCCCGGCACTCAGGGCAGACCCAACTCTCTGGTCTGCCCTGACCCGTCTCCGACGAACGCCCCCCTCAGTCACACCCTCCTGTTTTGGAAAGCGCTTGCCGTCAAATGGGCCGGCAGGCTCCGAGTATTGCCCTCTTTCGCTCATTATTCCCCCAGCTGGCTGCTGGCTGACGTCCTTATCCTCCTGGGCCGTATCATGACACCACGCCAGGTCGTGGCTGCCTGAACAACGCCTACCCTTGATACGCAGGCGCGCTGGACAGAGGTTTTCTTCCCTTATGTCGACCTGTCGCCACCCCCCTCTCATGGCGTCATTATCTGATGTGGATCACTCCAATAATGGAAACCGGTTTCCGTAATTGGGTTGGACTGATACATTCCGGACATCTCCCTTCCACCATCACCATGAGATGTCCATCATGTATTTATCGACAGCATTTCTGATGCGAAACCCGATCCAGGAATATGACTGGGGTAGCCGTGACGCCTTGACCCGGCTGTTCGGGATCACGAATCCGGAGCGCAAGCCTCAGGCCGAGCTCTGGATGGGGGCTCATCCCAACGGCTGTTCACAGGTCGAGGTAGCTGGCCTGCCGACGCCTCTGTCCGAGCTGATCGCCGGGCGCGGCGTGGCGATACTGGGCGAATCCACCTACGCCCGCTTCGGGGGGCTGCCCTTCCTGTTCAAGGTGCTCTGTGCCGAGAAGGCGCTCTCCATCCAGGTTCACCCCAGCAAGGCTCAGGCCGAGGCCGGGTTTGCTCGCGAGGTGGCGGAGGGTATCGCCATCGATGCTCCCTACCGCAACTATCGCGATGACAACCACAAGCCCGAGCTGGTGTTCGCCCTGACCCCCTATCAGGCGATGAACGGTTTTCGTGACTTTGCCGCCATCCTGGTGCTGTTTGAGCGGGTGGCGGCGGCCAGTCTGGCGCCGCTGGTGGAGGCGTTCGCCGCCGATCAGAGCGAGGGCGGACTGGCACGTTTCTTCCGGGCTCTGCTGACTCTGGAGGGGGAGAGCAAAGAGACGGCACTCGCCGCCCTCAGGGTCTGTGCCGAGCGCGATCGTCAGGACGAGACTTTTGCCCTAGTGCTGGACCTGTTCACCCAGTATCCGGGGGACGTGGGTCTGTTTGCTCCCCTGTTGCTCAATGTGGTGACGCTGCACCCGGGCCAGGCCATGTATCTGGATGCCGGTACCCCCCATGCCTATGTCCATGGGACCGGGCTCGAAATCATGGCCAACTCCGACAACGTGCTGCGGGCCGGGCTGACCGCCAAGCATCTGGACGTGGACGAACTGCTCGCCTGCACCAAATGCCGGCCCAAGCCGGTCGAGACGCTCCTGATCTCGCCCCGTGCGGAGGAAGGGGCGCAACACTTCGATGTGCCTGTCCCCGACTTCACCTTCAGTGTCTACGGCGAGGGGGAACACAGGCTGGTCACGACGAGCGCGGAGATCCTGTTTGCCATCAATGGCTCCCTCTCCCTGCACCGTGACGGCCAGCCCCCCCTGGCATTGGATAGGGGGCAGTCAGCCTTCCTGCCAGCCTGCCTCGGCCCTTATGAGGTGCAGGCCCAGGGCAGTTTTGCCCGCGCAGGCAACCGTTGAGTCAGGCCGCCTCGGGGCGGCCTGCTTGATCAGTGAGCCCTGCGCTCCGTCTCCTGGGCCAGCAGCATCCGCTCGTGAGCGATGAAGAAGGGGCGGTAGAGCACGTAGCTGTTGAGGATGCAGACCAGCACCATGAGGGCGTTGGCCAGGCTGCCATTGGCGGCCCAGGCTGCCCCCAGGGGAGAGGGCATGGACCAGGGCAACATGGCGACGAAGCGATCCAGGTAGCCCCACTCGGTCAGCAGCCAGGCCAGGGTGGCATTGACCATGGGGACCCCTATGAAGGGCAGGAAGAAGAGCGGGTTCATGATGATGGGAAAACCGAACAGCAGGGGCTCGTTGATGTTGAACAGCGAGGGGATGAGGCCGAGCCGGCCGACCGAGTGCAGGGTTCGGCTGCGGCTGCGCATGGCCATGAAGACCAGGGGCAGGGTGGTGCCTATGCCTCCGATCAGCAGGTAGTAGTCCCAGAACCCCTGCAGGAAGATGTGGGGCAGGGGCTCCCCCGCCATCAGTGCGCCCTGGTTGGCGCTCAGACCCGCCATCCAGAACGGGGAGAGCAGGCCGTTGACGATGAGGGCCCCGTGCACCCCCATGAACCAGAGCAGGTGTGCCACCAGCAGGGCGATGAGCAGTGCCGGCAAGGTATCGGCGCCGGTGACCAGGGGTTGGAACAGGTACTCCATCAGCTCGGGCAGCGATATCCCGAAATGCTGTTGCAGCCAGAGCCGCAGCAAGCTGAGGGAGAGGGTGATAAACAGCAGGGGAATGATCAGCTGGAATCCCTGGCGGGTCATCAGGGGGACCTCCTCGGGAAACTGGATGATCCAGCCGGCCCGCTGGAACAGGCGGATGACCTCCACCGTATAGAAGGCCGCCAGCAGGGCGGTGAAAATCCCGAGTCCTCCCAGGTAGCCGAAGACCCCTCCCTGTGCCGAGCGAAAGTCGATGAGCAGCAGGAAGGCGACGCAGCCGCACAGGCCGGAGAGGCGTTCCGGCATCTCATACGCCTTGGCCAGGCTGGCGGCGGCTCCGAAGGCGATGATGAGGGAGACCAGGCCGGCGGTATGGCTGTAGACAGGATACAGCCAGGGCATCAGCTGCTGGGAGAGGTCCCGCAGGGCGATGGCCAGCGGGTGGGCGTTGTCGCTGGCGACAGGGGGATAGAGGATGGGCACCAGCAGACTGCCGACGATGATGAAGGGCATGGCGAGCTGAAACCCGTCTCTGAGTGCCATCACGTGCCGACTGCGTGTCAGCCAGTTGGCAACCGGTATCATTCTTTGTTCAACAATGCTGGCCAGCATCCCCATCACTTGCATGTTCATTGCGGCATCTTTCCTCTTCTCGCCAGGCGCTATGGCGTGCCTCCATTCTGCTCTCTTTCGGACTCAGCGTCCGTATTCACCAACCGAGTTTCCCTGTTTTTCTAGCTGGCTCACAAAAAAGGCACGCTTCTCCAGGGAATGGTCGACCTGGATCACAAATGAAATGAATCAAAATGGAAACCGGTTTCCATTCATTTCCGAGATCGGCACAATCCCTCCCATACCACCCCAAGGAGATTATCTGATGAAGAAGATCATGTTGTGCTGCTCCTCCGGCATGTCCACCAGCCTGCTGGTCAAGAAGATGAAGGAAGAGGCGGCGAAACGCGGTCTGGAGGCCGAGATCAACGCCTTCGGTGCCAGCGAGTTCGACAACCAGATGCCCCACTACCAGGTCGTGCTGCTCGGCCCCCAGGTCAAGTACATGCAGGCGGAGCTGGCCGGGCGTGCGGCACCGCACGGCGTGCCGGTGGCCACCATCGACATGATCGATTACGGCATGCAGCGGGGCGACAAGGTGCTGGACCATGCGCTGTCGCTGATCGGCTAACCCGGCTCATTTCACAAGGAACAGTCCATGAACACGCTTTACGACCGCTTCGTCTCGGTGATCGAGCAGAAGATAAGCCCACTGGCCGGCCGTCTCGGTCAGCAGAAGTACATCCAGGCCATCCGCGATGGTTTCATCGCCGCGCTGCCTTTCATGATCGTCGGCAGCTTCATGCTGGTGTTCATCTTCCCCCCCTTCTCGCAAGAGACCCAGTGGGGCTTTGCCCGGGCCTGGCTTGACTTTGCCGGCACCTATCAGGCCCAGCTGCTGCTGCCGTTCCAGCTCAGCATGGGGCTGATGACTTTGTTCATCTCGGTGGGCATCGGTGCCAGCCTGGCCCGGCAAAACGGGCTGGATCCGGTCACCACGGGCCTGCTCTGCCTGATGGCCTTCATGCTGGTGGCCGCGCCCGTCAAGGATGGCCAGATCTCGATGCAGTACTTCTCGGGCCAGGGGATCTTCACGGCCCTGATCACCGCCATCTATGCCGCCGAAGTCTATGCCTTCCTCAAGAAGCACAACATCACCATCAAGCTGCCTCCTCAGGTGCCGACCGGGGTGGCGCGCTCGTTCGAGGTGCTGATCCCGGTGTTGCTCATCATCCTGACCCTGCATCCGCTCAATCTGATCCTTGAGAGCAGCACGGGGATGATCCTGCCCGAGGCCATCATGGCCCTGATCAAGCCCCTGGTCGCCGCCTCCGACACCCTGCCCGCCATGCTGCTGGCCGTGCTGCTGTGCCAGATCCTTTGGTTTGCCGGGATCCACGGTGCCCTGATCGTTACCGGCATCATGAACCCCTTCTGGATGGCCAATCTGGCCAACAACCAGGCGGCCATGGCGGCGGGCGAGGTACTGCCCCACATCTTCCTGCAGGGCTTCTGGGATCACTACCTGCTCATCGGCGGTGTCGGCTCCACCCTGCCGCTGGCCTTCCTGCTGTTGCGCAGCAAGGCGGCCCACCTGAGATCCATCGGCAAGATGGGCGTGGTGCCGGGTCTGTTCAACATCAATGAACCCATCCTGTTTGGCGCCCCTATCGTGATGAACCCGGTGTTCTTCCTGCCCTTCATCCTGGTGCCCATGATCAACGCCACCCTGGCCTGGTTCGCGCTGGATCTGGGGCTGGTGGCACGGGTGGCGTCCCTGACCCCCTGGACCACACCAGCCCCCATCGGTGCCTCCTGGGCCGCGAACTGGGCCATCAGCCCGGCGCTGATGTGCATCCTGTGCATGTGCTCGGCCGCCGTCATGTATTACCCCTTCCTGAAAGCCTACGAGCGCAGCCTGCTCAAGCAGGAAGAGGAGAGAGAAGAAGCTGAAAAAGCCTTCACCGGCGACGTCGCCATGGCGACCCGTCAGAACATCCGCTAATCGAACCATCGGCCGCCATTCCATGGCGGCCTGACAGGAGACACACCATGCAGTTCCGTTTCCCCGACACCTTCTGGTGGGGCAGTGCCTCATCCGCCCCTCAGGCCGAGGGCGCCAGCCTCCAGGGCGGCAAGGCCCCGACCATCTGGGATCACTGGTTTGCCATCGAGCCGAACCGCTTCCACCAGCAGGTGGGACCGGCCGATACCTCCACCTTCTACCAGCATTTTCGGGATGACATCGCCCTGATGCAGGAGATAGGTCACAACAGTTTCCGCACCTCCATCTCCTGGGCGCGCCTCCTGCCCCAGGGGCGTGGCGAACCCAACCCGGAGGCGGTGCGCTTCTACCACGCCATGCTCGACGAGCTGCTGGCCCGTGGCATCACCCCCTTCATCAACCTGTTCCACTTCGACATGCCGATGTCCATGCAGGAGCAAGGGGGCTGGGAGAGTCGCAAGGTGGTCGACGCCTTCGCCGAGTTTGCCGCCACCTGCTTCCGGCTGTTCGGGGGCAAGGTCAAACACTGGTTCACCTTCAACGAGCCGATCGTGCCGGTCGAGGGGGGTTATCTCTATGACTTCCACTACCCGAACGTGGTGGACTTCCGCCGTGCCGCGACCGTGGCCTACCACACCATGCTGGCCCACGCCAAGGCGGTGCAGGCCTATCGCGCCCAGGGCCAGGACGGCCAGATCGGCATCATCCTGAACCTGACCCCTTCCTATCCGCGTTCCCAGCATCCGGCGGATCTGAAGGCGGCCAACATTGCCGACCTCTTCTTCAACCGCAGCTTCCTCGACCCGGCGGTCAAGGGTGAATACCCGACCGAGCTGGTGGCGCTGCTGCGGGAATATGACCAGTTGCCGGCCAGCGAGCCGGAAGATCGCGCGCTGCTGGCCGCCGGCAAGGTGGACCTGCTCGGTGTCAACTACTACCAGCCGCGCCGGGTCAAGGCCCGCAGCAACGCGGTCAATCCTGCCAGCCCCTTCATGCCGGAGTGGTTCTTCGACTACTACGAGATGCCGGGTCGCAAGATGAACCCGCACCGGGGCTGGGAGATCTACGAGAAAGGCATCTACGACATCCTGGTCAACCTGCGGGACCACTACGGCAATATCCCCTGCTTCATCTCTGAAAACGGCATGGGGGTCGAGGGGGAGGAGAAGTTCCTCGGCGAGCAGGGCCAGATCCAGGACGACTACCGCATCGCCTTCATCCGCGATCACCTGAGCTGGGTGCACAAGGGAATAGGTGAGGGGTGCCAGTGCCTTGGCTATCACCTCTGGACCTTTGTCGACAACTGGTCGTGGAGCAACGCCTACAAGAACCGTTACGGCTTCGTCCGCCTCGATCTGGCGACCGGCGAGCGCCGCATCAAGAAGAGTGGCGAGTGGTTCGCCGACGTATCCCGCAACGGCGGCTTCTGAGCCGGCATCACAGCAACACCAAGGAGTACAAGATGTTTGATCTCGAAGAAACCGTCATGGGCATCATCATTAACGCCGGCCAGTCACGCAGCCTGTGCTACGAGGCGCTGCGCAGCGCCAAGCTGGGGCAGTTTGCCGAGGCGGACGACCTGCTGCGGCAGGCCACCGAGGCGGCCAACGCCGCCCACGCGGTGCAGACCAGGCTGATCGAGGCGGATCAGGGGGAGGGCAAGATCCCGGTCACCCTGGTATTGGTGCACGCCCAGGATCACCTGATGACCTCCATGCTGGCCAAGGAGCTGGTGTGCGAGCTCATCGAACTCTACCGCCGTCAGGCCGCCTGAGAGAGGAGCGCGAGATGTTGCGACTGGGACTGGATATCGGCGGCACCAAGATGGAGGGGCTGCTGCTCGACGGCGAGGGCAACGAGCTGTGCCGGCGCCGCATCGCGACGCCGCAGCAGGGTTACCAGACCTTCATCGAGGTGGTGACCGGTTTTATCCGCGGCTTCGCCGAAGAGGCCGGTGCGCCGGTCAGCATCGGCATCGGCTTGCCGGGGGCGGTGCGTGCCGACAACGGCTGCATCAAGAACGCCAACTGCCTGTTCCTCAACGGCCATCCGCTCAAGGCGGATCTGGAGGCCGCCCTCGGCCAGCCGGTCTGGCTGGCCAACGATGCGGACTGCTTCACCCTGTCCGAGGCCGTTGACGGGGCGGGCAGCGGTGCCAACCTGGTGTTCGGGGTCATCCTGGGCACCGGCTGCGGCGGGGGCATAGTGGCGCATCAGCGCCTGCTGGTAGGTCCCAACGCCATCACTGGCGAGTGGGGACACAATCCGTTGCCCGGCTATGACCCGGTGCGCGATGGCCCGGCCCAACCCTGCTACTGCGGTCGTCGCAACTGCATCGAGCGCTTCGTGTCGGGGACGGGGTTCGCGGGGCGCTTCGTCGAGCGCCATGGCCGCAGTCTGTCGCCGAAAGGGATCCTGACGGCGGCGGCCGAGGGGGACGAGGAGGCCCAGGCTCACTACGAGCACTTCCTCCATGCCCTGGGGCGCAGTCTGGCGAGCGTCATCAACCTGCTGGACCCGGATGTCATCGTCTTCGGTGGTGGCCTCTCCAACATAACGCGCCTCTATGAGGACTTGCCGGCGGCCATCACCCCCTGGCTGTTCACCGACCGTTGTCTGACCCGGCTGCTGCCGGCACGGCACGGGGACAGCAGCGGCGTACGCGGTGCGGCCTGGCTGCCCACCCCCTGATCTGACTCTCTCACCTCAGTACCCATACACGGTGCCGGCTGCACCGTGGGGCCGCCCCTTGCCTGCGGCGCCCCTCAATGTCGTGGCCGGGGCCTTTTTTACCACGATAGGACGTTACAAAAAGGAAGAGCAAAGATGGAAAAAATGCACAAGGTCATGCCCCTTTCCCTGCTGACCCTGGCCATGTTCAGCGGCCCCGTGTTGGCCGACAAGTATGACTTCGCCATGCACGGCTATGTCCGCTCAGGCATCCTGGCCAATCAGGATGGCAACCGGGTGGACTCCGTCGGCCTGATGCCGGATGGCAAATGGCGACTGGGCAACGAGGACAACACCAAGCTCGAGCTGATCCCCCAGGTGACCCTGACCTCAGATGCCGGCCCGGTCGCCAAGATCCAGGCCAACCTGACCCATGAGACCGACTGCACGTCCGACTGGAACTGTGTGGATGACGACGGCCACGACATTCAGGTACGCGAGGCCTTTGCCCAGCTGACCAGGCTCGACTTCGCACCGGATGTGGTGTTCTGGGCCGGCAAGCGTTACAGCAGCTCGAACACCTCCAGCCACCAGTACGACTGGGAGTACATCCAGTACAACGGCACCGGGGGCGGGGCGGACAACATCGACATCGGTTTCGCCAAGTTTGACGTCGGCGTCTACGCCTTCACCCCGAGCGACGAGGCCAAGGCCTATCCCCACGATGCGAACGAGCAGGGTTATCCGGACGACTACTCCCTCAACCTCTGGTTCAAGAAGATTGGGGGCGGCCCCATCGATCTGCAACTGGTCGCCCACCACATGAACCAGAACGAGAACAACGCCTGGAAGGAGAGTGCCGAGAAGGGCTATGGCGTCACCGGCATCTACAACTTTGACGGCTTCTACGGTCTGACCGGCGGTTACTCCCGCTTCGTGGCCCAGCTCGGCAAGGGCTTGGCGGCGGGCGACTCCCTCGGCAAGAACGGCTGGGGCTGGTCCAACCTGGATGACACACAGTCCTGGCGCCTGGTGCTCGACGGCCTGGCTTCTCTCGACAACGGTTGGGATGTCTCCACCTTCGCCTTCTACCAGAAGGACAAGAGCTACCGCTGGTGGACCGGGGATCAGGATGGTTGGGGCCGTTCCATGTGGGTTGCCGGGGTGCGTCCCATGCAGCAGATCACCCGGAACTTCGCCATGCAGTATGAGGTCGGCTACGAGTACCTCGACGATGACAACTACAAGGGCGTGGCGGGCAGCAAGGGCAAGGGGGGCATGACAAAGGCGACCATAGCGCCGACCCTGACCTTCGACTCCGGCTTCTGGAGCCGTCCGCAGCTGCGTCTGTTCGTCACCTACGCCAAGTGGGATGAGGGCGTCTCCGATGCCATCGACGGCAACTACGACTGGGGGAGCGGCACCCTCTCAGCCGGGGCTTACTCCCGCAGTGGCAAGACGGATACCTGGAACTTCGGTGTCCAGGGCGAAGTGTGGTTCTAAGGAGCACGAGCATGAGATCTCTCTTACGCAATACCCTGAGTTTCTGTGTGCTGTCGGCCCTGGCCGGCAGCACACTGGCGGCGCCTTCCCACTTTGAGCACTTCATCACCCGCCAGGGGGCGGCGCTGATGGATGGCAAGCAGGGGTTCCGCTTTGCCGGCATCCACGCCCCCGAGCTGCACCGCATCGAAGACGATGCGCGCGGCGTGTGCAAGGCCGACCCGCGGGGCTGGGGCCAGTACTTCAAGTGGCCGACCGCCGAGGAGCAGGCCAACTGGATCCGCGCCATGGTGCAGACTGGCGCCAAGGCCCAGCGGGTCTATGTCCTCTCGGTGCAGCAGGAGAACGACCAGGCTTGTGAGCGCGAGACCCACATTCTGGCCCCTGCCACGGCAGACGGCATGCCCGTGCTCAATGAAAAGGCCATGGTGGTCTATGACAACATGATTGCCGAGGCCGACAAGCAGGGGCTGCGGCTCATCCTGCCCTTCATCGATCACTGGTGGTGGTGGGGCGGGCGCGAGCAGCTGGCAGCCTTCTACAAGGAGACGGCAGACGACTTCTACGACACCTCGAGCAAGACCTACAAGGCCTATCAGGACATCATCCGCCAGGTGATCACCCGCAAGAACACGATCACCGGCCGTCACTACTATGACGAGAAGGCGATCATGGCCTGGGAGACCGGCAACGAGCTGGAGAACTCCAATGAGGCCTTCCTGACCCGGACCGCGGCCTGGATCAAGCAGTTCGCTCCGCACCAGCTGGTCATCGACGGCACCTACAAGAAGATCAACGACTTCTCTCTCAAGGATCCGAACGTCGACATCATCAGCAACCACTACTACACCAACGCCGGCAACAACCACCCGGATCAGGTGAAGAAGGATCTGACCGCCATCGCCGGCAAGAAGGCCTATCTGGTGGGCGAGTTCGGCCTGCTCGATCACCGGGATCTGGACAACATCATGCAGTCCATCGTCCATACCGAGGTGGATGGCGCCAAGGCGGTGGGGGGCTTCATCTGGGGTTTCCGTGGCCACCGTCACGACGGGGGCTTATACTGGCACAAGGAGTACACGGGGCACTACAGCTATCACCTGCCCGGATTCCCAATAGAGGGCAAGGCCAACCAGGAGATGGACGTCGTCGACCTGGTGCGCAAGGCGTCGGCCCAGATGGCGGGTCTGGCGCAGGCGCCTGCCCTGCCGGCACCGGACGCTCCGTTGCTGCGCCAGACCGATTCGCCGTTTGCCATCAACTGGATGGGGGCGCCGGTGGGACGTGCCTATGACATCGAGCGCGCCACTTCCGCCAAGGGTCCCTGGACCCGTGTCGGCAAGGATGTCTCGGATGGCGTCAACGAGTGGGACCCGAGCAGGATGAGCCTGTTCAGCGACGACTACGGCTCGCTCAAGCTGGGTCAGACCTACTACTACAGGGTCATCGCCAAGAATGAGTCGGGTGCCTCCCAACCCTCCAACGTCATCTCGGTCAAACACACCCAGCAGAATCTGCCGCCTGTGGTCGAAGTGGGTGGCGATCTGACCACCTCGGTGGATCAGGGTGTCCTGCTCAGCGCCGTCTGGCGCGACGACCAGCTGCCGACCCCGCAGGTCAAGGTGGGGTGGCGCAGCACCGGGCCCCTCGAGGCCAGGTTCTGCCACGGCGATAAGGCTTCGACCCGTGCCTGGTTCCCTCAGGCGGGCGAGTATGAGCTGACCTTCAGTGCCGATGACGGCCTCGCCCGGAGTGCGAGATCCATCAAGGTGAAGGTGGATCGGGCCAGGGGCGAGCTGCCGGTCAGCTACTGCGAGTTCAGCTCTGCCGAGCTGGTGGCCAAAGAGGGTGAGCTGAACGTGGTCAAGAGTGCCGAGAACCAGCTGGAGGTGGCGGCCGACGGTTTCGCTGGTCCGTTTGCCAGCGAGGGTGACAAGATCACCTGGCACGTCGAGGCCCCCTGGTCCGGCGCCTTCAACCTGCACCTGCACTTCAACGGCAAGTGGGGCGGCAAGAAGAACAGCGTCGTCATCAATGGCACCGATATTCACCCGATCGAATTCCCGCAGACCGATGAGGCCGGTCAGGTGCAAGTCGTCCCGGTGCAGCTCAAGCAGGGCAAGAACCTGGTGAGCTTCGGTAAATTCGCCGGTGACTGGGGGTATATGTTCGTGAAGTCCGTCAAGGTCGTGGCGGAATAACAGTACGGGCCGCATCTAATGGTGCGGCCCGTATTCATTCGTGTTTCATTCACATCGGAGAGCGAGTCGTCGGAGGCCTTTTTTGGCGAGTGTGCAATATAGCCTTGTGCGGTTTATCCCGATACAGGGTGTCTCTTTCACATATTCAAAAAATAAAGCGGCACGACCGTCTCCATGAAGGAGATAAAGATGAAGAAACATATTTTTCTCGGTGCTCTCTGGCTGGTTCTACCCGCGTTGTCCCTGTCTGCGATGGCGGCCGACTATCTGGTCGAGCAGTCGGCCGGAGATGGTCAACTGAATGTGGTCACCAGCGCCAAGGACCAGCTGACCCTGGGGGATGACGGTTTTCTCGGTCCCTTTGCCAGCGAGGGGGACAAGGTGACCTGGACGGTTGCGGTGCCCAGTGCCGGTGAGTACCAGCTTCGCCTCTTCTTCAATGCCAAGTGGGGCGGCAAGAAGAACACCCTGGTGGTCAACGGCGGCGAGCCGGTGCAGATCGACTTCCCCCAGACCGGTGAAGCCGGTGAAGAGAAGGTGCTCCCGGTGACCCTGCAGGAGGGCAGCAACAGCATCAGCTTCGGCAAGGCGCCCAATGACTGGGGTTATATGTTCGTGAAATGGATCAAGATCGCGGCCAAATAATCGAACACCTGGCTGCCTGTGCGAGCCGGCAGCCACCTTATTCGCCCATCAGAAATAAATAACAAGAAGGGTCCTGATGCTCTGTGGCTGATTTTATTGTCCGCCACAGAGAATGCCTCGGTGGTGTATTTCCATCACGACGTGACAATGAATGATGCGGTATCGCTGTCCTGATTATGGAATAACCGCTTATCCCCTGGATAAATAAAAGGATAGAAAAGTGAAGAGAAAGACGATCATCGCTACCCTGCTGCTCGGCTGCAGCACCGTGCCCGCTCTGCTGCTGAGCCCTTCGGCCCTGGCCGCGACCACCTACCCGACCTGTGCCTCGGCGGCCAGCGACCCGGACGGTGACGGTTGGGGCTGGGAGAATGGCCAGAGCTGCCAGGTGGTGGCAGGGTCGGGCGGCGGCGCGACCACTTACCCGACCTGTGCCTCGGCGACCAGCGATCCGGACGGTGACGGTTGGGGCTGGGAGAATGGCCAGAGCTGCCAGGTGGTGGCAGGGTCGGGCGGCGCGACCACTTACCCGACCTGTGCCTCGGCGGCCAGCGATCCGGACGGTGACGGCTGGGGCTGGGAGAATGGCCAGAGCTGCCAGGTGGCCAGCTCCACACCGACACCGGGCTCGGGGGACATGTATGTGAAGGATGGCCAGCTTTACTCCGCCAGTGGTCAGCGCTTCATCGCCCGCGGCATCAACCTGCAGTATGGCGACAACCCGGGGGCGGCCTTCGCGGCCATCACGCCGATCGCCAATACCGGCGCCAACATAGTGCGACTGCAACTGCGCAAGCACACCACGGCCCAGGAGCTGCGCGGTGTCCTCGATGCCATCGTCGCCCGCAACATGGTCGCCATGCCCATGTACTGGGAGAGCGACGTGACCTGCCAGAGCAACCCGCAGCCGCTGCAGACCGCCGTCGACTCGCTCTGGCTCGGCAGCTGGAAGGCCGTGATGCAGGATCCCAAGTACAAGGGCAAGATCCTGCTCAACATCGCCAATGAATGGGGTGAGGATACCAACAATTACGCCGACTTTATCACCACCTACAAGGGGCTCATCAAGGGACTGCGCGATGGCGGCTATACCATGCCGCTGGTGATCGATGCGGCCCACTGCGGCCAGTACGTGCAGAGCTTCCTCTCGGGTCGTGGCAGCGAGTTGCTCAATGCCGATGCCAGCAAGAACCTGCTGTTCTCCCTGCACGCCTACCACTGGCTCTGGGACACGCCTGCCGAGATCGATGCCGCCATTGCCCAGATGAAGGCGCAGAACCTGGCATTCCTGTTTGGCGAGTTCGGAGACAAGCGCTTCCAGGCCCCCAACAACGTCGATCACTATCATCTGCTTGGCAAGGCGCAGAGCGAGTCGGTAGGGTGGATCGCCTGGTCCTGGAAGGGGAATGGTGCCGGGGAAGAGGAGGTGCTAGACATGTCCTACGACTACGGCAGCATGGATCTCTCCCCAAGGGGAAATGACATCGTGTTCGGTGAGGCCGGCATTCGCCAGACGGCGTCCGCACTGCAATAGCATCTGGCTCACAGGGCGGGAGTCTGGAGGTTCCCGCCCCGTTGGGGGCATGGTAGGATGAAACCAGTTGTAAACCGGTTACCGGAATTGAACCCATGGCCAATATTACCGATGTGTCGCGTCTTGCGAATGTGTCCAAAGCCACCGTTTCCCGTGTTCTGAGCGGCTCGCGCGGCGTGCGGGAAGAGAGTCGCCTGGCCGTGCTGCAGGCTGCCGAGCAGCTGAATTTTCGGCCCAATGCCACGGCCCGCTCTCTGGCGACCCAGGCGACGGATTGCGTGGGGATCATCCTCTCTTCCCAGCTTGGCAACCGGCTGGCCAGCATGCTGCCACTGCTGGAAGGGGCGCTGACCAAGGCGGGCAAGAGCATGCTGGTGCGCTTCGCCGACGAGGCGGAGCAACAGCAGCGGGCGGTCGATGAGCTGTTGGGGGGGCGTTGTGACGGCGTGCTGGTGCTGGGAGCCAAGCAATCCCTGGCGCCGGACGAGCGCCTCATCCAGCTCGATGGGGTGAGCGATTCGGACAACCTCAATCTCTGCTACGACCTGACGTTTGCCACCGAGAGCGCCTGCCGCTTCCTGCTTGGCAAGGGGCATCGCCAGTTGGTGCTGATGCTGGACGACAAGCTGTCGCCGGCGGGCAAGAGTGCCATCACGGGCTATCAGCAGGCACTGCAGCAGCAATCCCTGCCCTACAACGGCCAATTGGTGATCGACGGTGCCGACAACCAGCAGGCGCTGCTCGGCCTGCTCAACCGCTATCTGCCCTTCACCGCCCTGGTGGTGCAGCAGGATGCCCAGGCGGCCGATGCCATGCGACTGCTGCGTGAGTTCAACCTCCACGTTCCCCAGGATGTGTCCGTCATCAGCCTGGAGGGGGCCACCCTGGCAAGCCAGCTGACTCCGCCATTGACCTGCATCGAATACCCGAGTGAACGGCTGGCCCAGGAGAGCGTGCGCGTGCTGCTGGCACAGCTGGCACAAGGCCTGCGTCCGGCCGACGAACCGCAGAAGTTCCAGGGGCGTCTGGTGGTGCGTGAGTCGGTACTGGCCCGCTAGGGCTTGACCTTGCTGCGGCCGTCAGCTTTAGGCTGGGGGGACATTCAGAGAGGAGATTACCCATGACCATCGAACTCACCGTTTCCGGCATGTCCTGTGGTGGCTGTGCCGCCAGCCTGCAAAAAGCGTTGCTGGCCCAGCCTGCCGTCAGCACCGCCAGCGTCGACTTTGCCAGCCGCAAGGCCGTTATCGAGAGCGAGCTGGGCAAGGCGGAGCTGATCGCCCTAGTCGAGGCCAGTGGCTTCACCGCGGAATGACTTATCACCTAAGTGGTAAAAAATAGACCAATATTCTGTTTACTTCTTTTTATTGGTGAGAACGATCACTTAAATTCCGTTTAAAAAGAATAAAAATGCTGCAATCAACCCATAAGAAGGATTGCAGCATGACCCTCCCTATCCGCAAGACCCTGCTCGCCGCCGTGCTCGGTATGACCCTCTCCCCCATGGCCATGGCGCTGCCGAACGTGCACATACTGGCCACCGGTGGCACCATCGCCGGTGCCGGCCAGTCCGCCACCCAGTCCAACTACGAGGCGGGCAAGGTTGCCATCGAGACCCTGATCGCCGCCGTGCCCGAGATGAAGAACGTGGCCGACGTGCAGGGTGAGCAGGTGGTCAAGATCGGCTCCCAGGACATGAACGACGAGGTGTGGCTCACGCTCGCCAAGCGGGTCAACGCGCTGCTGGCCAGGGATGACGTGGACGGCATCGTCATCACCCATGGCACCGACACCATGGAGGAGACCGCCTACTTCCTCAATCTGACCGTCAAGAGCGACAAGCCGGTGGTGCTGGTGGGCGCCATGCGCCCCTCCACCGCCATGAGCGCCGACGGCCCCATGAACCTCTACAACGCCGTGGTGACTGCCTCCGACCCCGCCTCAAAGGGACGTGGCGTCATGGTGGCGATGAACGACACCGTGCTGGATGCCCGCGACGTCACCAAGACAAACACCACAGGAGTGCAGACCTTCGCCTCCCCCAACTTCGGCCCGCTCGGCTACATCCACAACGGCAAGATCGACTACCAGCGCAGCCCGGCCCGCCAGCACACCAGCAAGACCCCGTTCGACGTGAGCAAGCTCGACAAGTTGCCCCAGGTCGGCATCGTCTACAGCTACGCCAACGCCTCGGATCTGCCGGCCAAGGCCCTGGTGGATGCCAAGTTCGACGGCATCGTCAGCGCCGGGGTGGGCAACGGCAACCTCTACCACACCCTGTTCGACACCCTGGCCAAGGCGAGCAAGGACGGCATTCGCGTGGTGCGTTCCGCCCGCGTGCCGACCGGTTCCACCACCCTGGATGCCGAGATCGATGACGCCAAGTACGGCTTCGTCGCCGCCGAGACCCTCAACCCGCAGAAGGCGCGGGTGCTGCTGATGCTCGCCCTGACCCAGAGCAAGGATCCGGCCCAGATCCAGCGCTGGTTCCAGCAGTTCTAAGACCTCGGATCGGTCTGATTGACACTACCCCGTGAGATGAAGGGCAGGATAGGATCCTGCCCTTTCTTGTTGCGCCAGAGGCAGAGGCCGGCCCTCAGCTCATCATCAGCCAGCCGCAGAAACCCAGGTAAACCAGTCCCACCAGGGCGAGCCTGCCCGCCGTCATCCGCTCCCGACTGAACCCCCACCACAGCAGCGTGACCGCCAGCAGCGTCACCAGCGAGGAGGCCATCATGGTGCTGTCCAGCAGCCAGGGAGTGAACAGCAGGCAGAACGCCTTGGGAATGGTGCCCTGGATCATCATGGCGCCGGAGATATTGGCCAGTGCCAGCCGGTGTTTGCCCTGCCGCACCCAGATGAGCACGTTCATCAGCTCGGGCATTTCGGTGGCCACCGGGCTCAGCAACAGGGCGGCCACTACCGGCGAGAGGCCGAACAGCTCGCCCATGTTCTCCAGCTGGTGAACGAACAGCTGGGCCGCCAGCGCCACCACGCCGAGCGCCACCAGGGTTTGCAGCAGCACCTTGCCGAGCGCCGGGATCCTGGCGTGCGGATCCAGCTTGAGGGGGGAGGGCAATTCCGCATCGTGGCTGTCGGTCTGTTTCAGCTCACGTCGCACATAGAGGAGGTACATCAGCACGAACAGGGGGGCCAGCCAGGTTTTACCGGTGAAGGCCACCATGCCAAGCAGCACGGCCAACAGGAAGATGCCGGCAAACCAGGCCTGATCGCGGCCTATCTCCCGCTGCACCTCGCCATTGATGGCTCTGTGCTCCCGGCTCATGCACAGCAGCAGGGTCACGCCGACGGCAGCATAGCCTATGGTAGCCAGCACCAGCGGGCCGCCGAGGGCCGCACCTATGCCTATCTGCTGCTGGGCGGGGGCATCCCCCATCAGCAGCGCGGTCAGGGTGACGATGCATTCGGGCAGGGCCGTGCCGAGGGCAGCCAGCAGAGAACCGGTGGCGCTTTGGGACAGTTTGAAATGATGGCCGGTCCATTCGATGCCGTTGACGAAGTATTCGCAGGCCAGATAGATGGTGACGGCAGAGATCAGAAATAACAGCAGGGTGATCAGCATGACGAGTAACCGCCAGGCGAGCAGAACAACCGATGGACCCGATACGGCTCGCCCGGCTGGCGTGCATATCGAGGCCAAAGGTCTTGCAGGACGATAGGTGCTATCGCCGCCCATGCCATGGATCTGTGGATCCAAGAGTGTTGACATGGGCCCTGCCCGGATTTCGGGCGGGTTGCTACTCCCCAGTGACAGTGCGGGCTTTTTACCAAGTGGCTCGGTGAGGCGCAAGGCCAACAGGGGATGATCCGCGCGACAAGTTGTAAAAGGATGTGACAACCCCTCGACTCTCCCGTCCGGGATCCTGATCTTTTTACGAGGATCCTTGTGCTGGCACAGCGATTGCTACGAGTTGGCTACTGTCCACATTGACTTGGGAAGGGTGAACGATGAAACGGTGGATCCAACATTTTTACCAGCTTAATCGCCTCAACTGGCTGATGGTCTGGCTGCTGCTTTGCTGCAGCATCATCCTGCTGTTTCCGGCCGGATTGATGAAAGGCGCCGTGAGCCAGTGGGCCACGGCTCATGCGGCCTGGCTTGGGGTCGGCATGTTGATCGCCATCTCCTATTTCTGCAGTCAGGGCTTTCTGATCGCCTGGGAGTGGGCCTGTGACGAGTGGCAGTCCCGCCGCCAGCAGGATCAACTGGCCCAGATGATTGGCTTCCTCGACTTCAACGAGAAGGCGGTGCTGCGGGAGTTCGTACTGCAACGGAAAAGCGTCATAAACCTGCCGATCACCGAACCCGCCGTCAAAAACCTGATGGATGCCGGCGTGCTCACCTACGCCTACGGCAAGCCGGCGCGAGAGAAGGAAGACGAGAACCAGATCCGCGCCCTGATGATCGCCCTGCCGGCGCGCCCTCTGCTGACCTACAAGGTTCTGGGACTGTCGCGGGGCAAGATGAGCGACGAGCAGGTGGAGCAGATCATGAATGCCAGGCCAAAATTCGCGCAGAAAAGCCTCCAGCGCTGACCTTCTCCCCCCATGAAAGAAAAGAGCCGGACATCTGTTCCGGCTCTTTGCTGTCTGGCGTTGCTTATTCAGTTCTGGCCTTGAGGTAGCCGGCGTAGTCGGGCACCTGGACGCTGAATGCCTGCTGCATGTGCGGGCTGTCCATGATGAAGTCCGCCGTCGCCTCGTTGGTGGCGACCGGGATGTTCCAGACGGCCGCGAGGCGCAGCAGGGCCTTGACGTCAGGATCGTGGGCGGCGGGATTGAGGGGATCCCAGAAGAAGATCATCACGTCTATCTTCCCTTCGGCGATGAGGGCGCCGAGCTGCTGATCCCCTCCCATGGGGCCGGAGAAGAGGCAGGTAATGGGCAGCTGCGCCTTCTTGCCGAGCAGGGTGCCCGTGGTGCCGGTCGCATAGAGATGGTGGAGCTTGAGCTCCTCCTTGCGGCGCAGCACCCAGTTCAGCAGAGGGGCTTTCATGTTGTCGTGAGCCACCAGGGCAACCCGTTTGTGGGGCGCCATCTCGCGTGCAATCAGTTCCATGGAGGTCATCCGTAGCAAAATGATGGGAATGGGGTCGTATCCTAATCGAAAGCGGCGCCTGCCGCTGCCCCATGCATCGTAACTGTGATCCCGGAGGCGGTTCAATCCGGCGCCTGCCATCCTGACAGCCTCTGGCCTGCCTTGTCAGCAACCAGGTTGGCTACCGTATCGTTGGGCAAGATCTCTGCCGCTGGTGCCATGAAAAAACCCGCCTGGGCGGGTTGGGATTGTCTCTTGATGTCATCGCGATTCAGGATGACTCGGCATGGAGCTGGGATTGCTGGTAGTTTTCCAGACCGATACGGGCGATGAGATCGAGCTGGGTTTCCAGCCAGTCCACATGCTCCTCTTCATCTTCCAGGATCTCCTGGAACAGGTCGCGGCTGACGTAGTCCTGCACAGACTCGGCATAGGTGATGGCGACTTTCAGGTCGGGGATGGCGTCCATCTCCAGAGACAAGTCACAGCGCAGCATCTCTTCCACCGTCTCACCGATGCGCAGCTTGCCCAGATCCTGCAAGTTGGGCAGCCCTTCCAGAAACAGCACCCGCTTGACCAGCTCGTCGGCATGTTTCATCTCATCGATGGATTCGTGATACTCCTTGTGCCCCAGCCCCTTGAGGCCCCAGTCATCATAGATGCGGGCATGCAGGAAGTATTGGTTGATGGCAACCAGCTCATTGGCCAGCACCTTGTTGAGGTGGGCAATGATTTTGGGATCTCCTTTCATCGACATTACTCCTCGTTTTCGAGCCTAGGCAACGATCACTAGAGCTTAGTCCAGAAACATGACCATAACGTGATGGGGGAAAGTCGTCCCCTGGAGGGCAGAAGGAGAGATGAAGATGAGAAGTCGGCGGTTTTACGCCACTTCGTAATAGAGCGGTGCCTGCTCTGACTCCATCTTGTCGATTTCGGTAGCGATGATCTCCATCGCCATGCGCACACATTTACCACATTGGGCACCGACTTCCAGCGACTGTTTCAACTGTCGGAATTCAGTCTTGCCTGCCTGTACCGCCTTGCGGATCTGGTTATCTGTGATGCCGCGGCACAAACACACGTACATAATCTGGACCTCATGCTGGAATGAGATGAAATCTAAATGAGAATGGTTCGTAGTGCAAAGAACGAATGGTAATAAGATCCCGAGCTTGCCAGTGATTCCACCCTTGGGGAGAATGCCTTTATCAGAGAGGATGCGAACATGTTCAAAAAACTATTCAATGCCCTGTTCAAGGGAGAGATCGCCCAGAGCCCCGAGGTTGAGCCCATCGAATACATGGGCTATCTCATCTATCCCGAGCCCATGGCGGAAGGGGGGCAATACAGGCTGGCAGGTCGCATCACCAGGGAGATCGACGGGCAATTACAGACCCATCGCTTCATCCGCTCCGATCTCTTTGCCAACCCGGCGGATGCCGAGCGCTTCATGGTGCAAAAGGCCCATACCTTCATCGACCAGATGGGGGAGCGCATGTTTGAACCCCGTGTGAAGCCAGACGCCAGCCCAGCTCCATGATGTCAGCCGAGCTGCTCGCCTTGCGCCACGCTATCGCTCATGCCGGCGAGCGACGTCTGATCTGGCTGGAAGGGGAGCAGGATGACTGCATCGTTCGTGCCGAATCCTTGCTGTGGGGGGCGGTGTTCTGGCTGGGGCAGGGTCCTGAGCGTCATGCTCCGCAGCCTGCCGCCAAGGCGCTTCAACGGCTCGGTCAGGAGTGCGACACCCTGGTATTCAATGCCTTCAGTGGTTTTCACCCCGATGCATTCGGTGCCTTGGCGGGGACATTGAGGGCTGGGGGGCTCTTGCTTCTGCTGACCCCGCCGCGGGAGGCATGGCCGACCTACCCAGACCCAGATCGTCAGAGGCTGGTCGCCCAGCCAGAGGAGGTTGATCGTGCCGGGCAGGGGTTCATCTCCCGTCTAGTACGGTTGCTGGAAGAAGATCCGGCGCGAGATCTGACGCCTGCCTCTTGTGATATTACCTGGCAGCCTCTCGACGGGGACCGACCGCTGAGCGCGGATCAGGCCCGTGCGCTGCCCGCCATCCACAACGTGTTGCACGGCCATCGCCGCCGCCCCCTGGTGCTGAGCGCCGATCGCGGTCGTGGCAAGAGCGCCGTGCTGGGGCTGGCGAGCGCCGATTTGCTGAGTCGGGATCCGGCCTTGAGGATAGCGGTGACGGCCCCTTCCCACGCCACAGTGGCGACACTTTTTGCCCATGCAGAGCGCGCGCTGGCAGAGATGCCTGAGCGGCTGGCCGGTCTGAGCTATGTGTCCCCTGATCGGGCCTCTCAAGGAGACGTGCTGGCGGATCTGTTGCTGGTGGATGAGGCCGCCGCCATCCCGACCCCGCTGCTGGAGGCCATGCTGGCCCGTCACAGTCGCATTGTCTTCGCTACAACGGAGCACGGCTATGAGGGGACGGGGCGCGGCTTTCATCTGCGCTTCAAGAGGGTACTCGATGAGCAAACCCCGGATTGGCAGGAGCTGCACCTGGTGGAGCCCATTCGCTGGAGCCTGAGCGATCCGCTGGAGCCTCTGATCTTCCGGCTCCTTGGTCTGAATGCCGACATATCGGCACCTCATCCCCCGACATCACCGACCTGGCGCCTGGTCGGACAAGATGAGCTGGCCCGTGATGACGCGCTGCTCAATCGGGTGTTCGGCCTGCTCGTGCTGGCTCACTACCAGACCAGCCCAAGTGATCTGCGGTATTTGCTGGAGGGGCCGGATCTCGACATTCATCTGATGGAGCAGGGACAGGAGTTGCTCGGGGTGGCGCTGGTCTCGCGGGAGGGCAATATACCCCCTGATCTGGCGCATGCGATCTGGGCCGGACGAAGGCGCCCTCGTGGACATCTGCTGCCCCAGTCGCTGCTGGCCCACGCCGGTTTCGTGACGGCGGGGGAGCGCTCTTATGCCAGGGTGATGCGCATCGCCATCCATCCTGCCCTTCATCGTCTCGGGCTGGGGTCTTGGTTGCTGGACAAGCTGGTATCACATTATCGGGTATTAGGGGTCGATTATCTGGGGTCTGCCTTCTCCGCCAGTCCAGATCTGCTGCCATTCTGGCTCAAGGCGGGATTGAAGGTGCTGCGTCTTGGTCTGCAGCGCGATGCGGCCAGCGGCAGTCATGCAGCTTTGCTGCTGATGCCGTTGCAATCGGAATATCACGCCGAGCTGGCGCAATGGCGACAGCGTTTCATGAGCCAGTTGCCGGCCCTGCTGGCGGGTGAACTCAAGAGGCTGGATACCGAACTGGTCTGGCTATCCCTCAGAGGCGGACCTGTCACTCATGTGCCGGATCTGGATGAATTCGAGCATCGGGAACTCGATTGTTTTGCCCACCATCACAAGCCATTCGAATTGTGCCAGGCGACACTGCAACGCTGGCTGCTCCGGCGAGTGATGATGCTGGATGCGTTGAGTCAGGATGAACGACGGTTGCTGATTGCCACCATCTGGCAATATGCGTCCTGGTCCGAGCTGGCTGCCCGACAGGGTGTCGCGGGCAAACCCGCGCTGATAAAAGCATTGCGCTCCCTGCTGGCCAGACTGCTGGCTCAGCAAGCCCCAGCGGGCTGACCCCACCTCTGGCACGGCAGAAAACCACGGAGCCCAGGAGGAACCAATGGCCCCTCCCGGGTTCTGCACATCGATTCGACTCACCATGGCTGAAGCTCTCCCCGTTCAAGGCGCGGCCACCCCGGGACCCGTTTCTCCCTCTTCCCTGCTCGCGTTTTGCCTATTGCCACTGCTCTGATGAGCCTGGTCAGGGCTGTCTGCATTTTGGTTTTTTCTGAATATGGACTAATACCAATCAGATTAAAGATGTGATCTAATTGCTCTATTCTGGTTTCACTGTACTCAGTATGTCCGATCTAATCGATTTCTTGGCCCTCGCCAAGGCAGAAACCAACGCCAGGAAACGCATGCGATTCCTGGCGTTAGCACACTTTCAAGAAGGTCATTCCAGAACTGACATTGCCCGCTTTCTCAAAGTC
>NZ_JBLUXC010000023.1:0-55267 GCF_048276795.1 Aeromonas sp. PS2Canimalfood6 | reverse complement strand
AATATCAATATGATGCACGGCGACAGCAGGGTGATGGTGGTGGTGTGTTTGGAGACAGCCAGTTTACCAGCACCCTGTCTGTCAACTTCCACTTCCCCAAGATCCCGCGAAGAACCTTTTTATATGGCTCTCAGCCATGATGCACAAAAATGCGTCTCCAGCGTGAACCAATGAGATAACTGCATTGCCCTGTACACGGCACGGCTGATTTCCTAGACTGGCGCTCTTTACCCAGCTTGCCCGAGAAGTTATGTCCATCGCCTCAGCCAATACCGTTGTCGTGCTCGACTTCGAGACCACAGGGCTTTCACCCGGACAAGGGGATAGAGCCATCGAGGTCGGTGCCGTCAGAATCAAGGATGGCCATATCAGTGAGCGTTTCTCGGCATTGATGAATCCGGGCTTCAACGTGAGCAGCTTCATCGAGCAATATACCGGGATCAGCAATGCCATGCTGAAACAGGCTCCCCCCTGTAACGAGGTGATGGCGGATTTCGTCGACTTTATCGGTGATGACAATCTGGTCGCCCACAACGCCTCCTTCGACAAGCGCTTTCTGGATGCGGAAATAGAGCGATTGCCGGCGCAATACCGCGGCCAGTTCGCCTGTTCCCTGCTGCTATCAAGGCGCCTGTTTCCCGATGCCCCGGATCACAAGCTGGGTACCCTGGTGCAATACCGGAGTCTGCCCAATGACGGGGTGTTTCACCGTGCCCTGGCGGATGCAGAGGTGACGGCCCACCTCTGGCTTGCCTTGTTGGAAGAGCTGGCGTGTCGACATGGCATTATCGACCCGGACTTTGAATTGCTGCTGACCCTTGGCAAGAAGCCAAAACAGGTGATTCCATCCTTCCTGCGGGAATATGCGACTCGGAAATAATATGTGCCGACATGCATCATCAATCATCCATGCCATGTCGGCACTGAATTTACCCGCCTTCAAATCCATGATGGCCCGGCGTAAAGAGAGGCAGGCAAGCAGATAATTTAGCACTGCACATCAATGAAAAAGCGCGCCAAATGGCGCGCTTTTTGTTTCCTTGTCATCTGGCGACGGGGCCGGTTCACGGCGCTTCAGGCATTGCGACCGATAAAGAGATCGGTCACATGGCAGCTGCTTCTCGCGGCCAGCGCATCCAGCATGTAGGCTGCCGCGTCTTCCGGCGTCATGAAGCCACTCGAATCCACGTGATCCGAATTCTCCCAGAACTCGCTGCGGATCCCGCTCGGATAGAGGTTCACCAGTCGCAGGGGAGCACTCTTCAGCTCGGCCCGCAAGGATTCGAGAAAGCCGCGCATGCCCCATTTGGAGGCGCAATAGAGGCTCTCGTTGGCCTTGCCGGTCTGGGCGGCAGAGGAGAGCACATTCGCCAGCACCCCGCCCTTGTCACTGATGAGGCGCACCGTCTGCTGGGCCACCAGAATGGTGGAGATGAGATTGCTCTCCACCACCCGGCGGATCTGCTCGGCGGTGTAGACACCGACCGGGCCAAACTCGCCCACCCCGGCGCAGTGGATCACCATGTCGGGCTGCCCGCCCCACTCCACCGCAGCGGCGAAGGCGACGTCGACCTCTTCATGGTGCGCCAGATCGGCAGCGATGCCGATCACCGCCTTGCCGAGCAGCTCTTCCTGCTCCTGCAGTTTCTGGTAACGGCGACCCATCATGGAAACCTGATGGCCCCGCTCAACCAGTCCGATGGTCAGCGCCCGGCCGAGACCAGAACCGGCACCTGTCACTATGATGTGGCCCATTATCGCTCCTCGTCGTCAGTCGACGGTCAGATTAGAAAGTGAATTCGCCGCCCATGAACCAGCCATCGACAGACTGATCGATATTGGCGAAGTCGACCTTGGCTTCACGCCAGCCGGCACGCAGCTTGATCGGCATGGAGGAGAACTTGTAGGAACCACCCAGACGGTAGTCATAGTTGTCCGCATCGTGAGTGCGCAGATCGCCGAAGAAGGCGATGCCGGTGCCCGGGATCTTCACTTCACTGCCGGCATAGGCCATCAGGGTATCTTCGTCATAACCCTTGCGACCGGAGTAGACCTGCTCGCCATCGTAGTGACGACCGGTCATACCCAGATCGATCTTGAACAGATCGTTGTTGAACAGACGGTAGTAGAGGCTCAGATCGTAGGCTGTCAGGTCGTTCTTGAAGGCGCCACCGGAGGTGCTGAAATCGGAAATTTCAAATTTGGCGTTCGGCAGGAAGATGATACCGTGTTCCAGTTGCAGATAGCCGTTCCAGTTGTATTTGTCATCATAGTGATTGGCACTATAACCATATGCCTGACCACTGCCCTGAGAAGCCCATACATCAGCACCGGCGGCAAAACGCCAGTCGTCAGCGGCCATGGCACTCTGGCTGCACAGCGCCAACACAAAACCGGCAATCAGTGTCTTCTTCATTACTTCACTTCCTCTTGCATACATGGAAAGAGCGCTATTTTACCCGGTGCAGCCAAAATACCCAGTCTCAAATCTGAACAAACGACGATAAATGTCAGTGCTTCATCCCTTTCATGGGTTCGACCGGCTTCACGGGCAGGCTCAGTGACAGCGTCTGACCATCGTCCAGGGTCAGGGTCAGCGGGAAGGGGGTCCCCTGGGAGAGCTCGCGCACCTCGAACAGCATGATGTGCAGGCTGCCGGGCTTGAGGACGGCCTCCCCCCTGGCCGGGATCTCGATGCGCTCCACCTGGCGCATCTTCATCACCCCGTTCTCGTGCAGGTGGGTGTGCAGCTCGGCACGACCCGCTTCCGGGGAAGCCGCCGCCACCAGCGCCACCGGCTTGTCCCCATCGTTCTTGAGCACCATGAAGGCCGCCGTGTTCGGCGAGCCCGGTGGCAGCAGGCGCACATAGCCGTCGACGGCCTCGACCTTGGCCAGGGCCGGTGCGGCCAAGAGCAGGGCCAGGCTGGAGTAAAACGCACGTTTGAACATGGTTGAAATCCTTTTATGATGTTGTTAAACGAAGCGAAGCTTACCCCCTATGGCAAGCTTTTGGCAGCCCCGACAACAAGGATTCAGACATGCCCCTCACAATTCTGACCGAACAGCAGGATGGCCTGCTCATCCTGACCCTCAACCGGCCGGACAAGCGCAATGCCCTCAACGCCGGGATGTATCAGGCCCTTGCCGACGCGCTGCGCCAGGCGGCCCGGGACGAGCACGTGCATGCCCTGCTGCTGCAGGGACAGTCCGACTGCTTCACCGCCGGCAACGATCTGGCCGACTTTGTTGGCAAGCACGCCCTTGAGCCGGACGACCCCATCCTGCAATTTCTGCACACCCTGGCCGACTTTCCCAAACCGGTGATCGCCGCCGTGGGCGGCCCGGCAGTCGGCATCGGCACTACCCTGCTGCTGCACTGCGACCTGGTCTATCTGGGTGACAACGCCCGGCTGCAACTGCCTTTCGTCGAGCTGGGGCTGGTGCCGGAGTTTGCCGCCAGCCTGCTGCTGCCACGCGCCGTCGGTCACCTCAAGGCGGCGGAGCTGTTGCTGCTGGCAGAGGCCATCGATGGGGAAGAGGCGCTGCGTCTCGGGCTCGCCAACCAGGTGCTGGCCCCGGCGGACCTGCTCCCCTTCGCTCGGGAGCAGGGACTGAAACTGGCGGCCAAGCCGCCGATGGCGCTCCAGAAGAGCAAGGCGCTGCTCAAGCAGGAGCTCAAACAGGCAGTGCATTTCGTCATCGACCTGGAAGCGCGCGCCTTCGCCCAGGCCCTGCAAGGGGAAGAGGCGCAAAGCCGCATCGCCAGCAAGCTGCAAAAACGGCGCTGAACTCAGTTGAGACGGAACCGGCCTATCAACTCGCAGCCCTGCACCCTGTCCTGCACCTGGATAAGCCGGGCGATCTCCGGATTGGGGTGGCGCTTCAAGAAGGAGAGCAGGGCGGCGCGGCAGCAGCCCAGCTCACTGATGAGGGATTCGCACTCCCGGTTGGGGCACTGGGGCACCAGGGCGGTGACCAGCTCGGAGGCGAGCTTGAGGTAGCGCAGTTCATAGGCGGGCTCTTCCATGGCACGCCAGAAGTCAGCCATGCGGTGACAGGTGGCGACCCGCATGCTGGCCAGTTCGTCCAGATCCCCGGAGGCCAGCTCATAGACTTCCCCCAGGGCCTGCTGATAGAGGCAGATCGCCGTGCCCAGAGCCCCCATGCCAAGGGCATTCTCCGCCTCCAGCATGTAACGTTGCCAGTTCTGATGTTCCATGTTCCTCTCCTTTGCCGACACGAGTGGAGTCTGTATCATGGCCAATCGAGAACAAATATCAACCAGACCCTTTGTGCAGGATCCCTCAACCCGCCGTTCTGGGCTGATTGACGCGACACTGCTTGCCGGGGTAACCAGGCAGATCCGCCGCCTTGCTGCTGCACGCCAGCCGTTTGGCTTCGGCGAGGCGATCCGCGAGGTTGACCTCATCGATCGGCTGCCAGGCCATCTGCTGGCCGAGCCAGCTGGCCCAGGCAAACTCGACGAAGTAGACCTGATCCTTCTTGCTGAAGTAGCCCGCATCCTGCAACAGCCCCGCCAGGGTGCGGTAGGGATAATCCGGCAATTCACCGATATGACCGGGCAACTGCTCGGGAGTCAGGGGTTGACCCCGTTCATCCTTGAGCCAGGCCCAGTGGTTGTTCTGCATCTGGCTCCAGAAATTGGCCCTGTCCTGCAACCGTGCAATCACCTTGACCCTGACCTGCTTCACCCCCTGCTGCCACAGCGCCTTGGTCAGGT
Source organism: Aeromonas sp. PS2Canimalfood6 (assembly GCF_048276795.1). Lineage (NCBI taxonomy): Bacteria > Pseudomonadati > Pseudomonadota > Gammaproteobacteria > Aeromonadales > Aeromonadaceae > Aeromonas > Aeromonas sp. PS2Canimalfood6. The sequence continues at coordinate 50,524 of NZ_JBLUXC010000023.1, read as the reverse complement.
GGTGCCTGTCCACCAGCCAGTAACCCCCATCCGGCGCGATGACGATGGGGATCTCTTTCTTTTTCATCAGTTTGTCGAGCTGCTTCTCGCTCTTGCCCGCCAGCTCCCGGGCAGTTGTATCCACCTGCAACTGCCCCACGCCGCCCTGGGTGGGGTGCAGCGCCTCTATGTTCACCTCGCACCAGCTTCCCACCGGGCTGCTCTTCTCGCACGGGGCCAACGCCCAAGCGCCCTGGCTCAGCACGCAGACCAACAAGATCCATGCTCTCATCATTCTCTCCTTTTCCTGGCGCTCACGGCGCCCCTTCGTTGACAGCCGCATCGGATATCAATGGGACTCATGCTGGCGGTCTGACCAGCAAAGGGGATATCATGATTTCCCATCTGCCGGCGATGCATTCTCGCCGAGTTTTCTCCCCGCTTCACACATTTTGAAGGATTCACCATGAAAGGATGGAGCCCCCTGCTGGCCCTGCTGGGCTGTGCCTGCGTCCAGGCTGCCGATGTGCCGCCCGGCACCCCACTCGCCGCCGAACAGGCCGTCGTCCGTCATCTCAAGGATGAACCGGCGAGCCTGAGCCCCCTCAAGCTGGTGGGACTGCCGGAGCTGCAGGTCCTCAGGGATCTTTACGAGGGGCTGCTGACCCAGGGACCGGACGGCAAGGTGCTGCCCGGGGTGGCATCCCGCTGGGACAACGAGGGGAACCAGACATTCACCTTCCACCTGAGGCCGGATGCCCGCTGGTCCAACGGCGACCCCGTGCGCGCCGCCGACTTCGTCTATGGCTGGCGCAAGCTGGTTGACCCCAGGGAAGCCGCCACTTTCGCCTGGTTCGCCCAGCTCGCTCGCTTCGACAAGGTGGACGACATAGTGGCAGGCAAGCTGGCCCCCGATGCGCTCGGGGTGGAGGCCGTCGATGACCATACCCTGAAAGTGACCCTCTCCCAGCCGGTGCCCTATTTCCTGAGCCTGCTGACCCATCCCAGCCTGTCGCCCCTGCACCGGGCCAGCATGGAACAATATGGCAACCAGTGGACCCAGCCCGGCAAGCTGGTGGGCAACGGCGCCTTCGTGCTGAGTCACCGGGTGGTGAACGAGAAACTGGAGCTGACGCCCAATCCCTACTACTGGGATCGCGCCCACACGGTGCTGACCCGCGTCACCTTCGTGCCCATCAACCAGGAGAGCGCGGCCACCCACCGCTATCTGGCCGGGGATCTGCACATCACCGAATCCTTCCCCAAGGAGCAGTACCAGAGCCTGATGGCCCAGATCCCGGGGGAAGTCTATACCCCGGAACAGCTCGGCACCTACTACTACGCCTTCAACACCCAGCGCCCGCCCCTCAATGATGTGCGGGTGCGCCAGGCGCTCTCCTACACCATCGACAGGGGCCTGATTGCCGACAAGGTGCTGGGCACCGGGGAGAAACCGGCCTACCACTTCACCCCGGACGTGACCGCCGACTTCGACCCCAAGCCCAATCTGCTCTCCACCAGCAGTCAGCAGGCGCTGGACGAGCGTGCCAGAGCCCTGCTGAAAGAAGCGGGCTACGGCCCAAGCAATCCCCTCAAGCTGACCCTGCTCTACAACACGGCGGAAATTCACAAGAAGATGGCGCTGGCCATCGCCAACCTGTGGAAACAGAAGCTGGGAGCCCGGGTCGAGCTCACCAACCAGGAGTGGAAAACCTATCTCGACAGCCGTCAAAGCGGCCAGTTCGAGGTGATCCGCTCCTCCTGGGTCGCCGATTACAACGACCCCTCCGCCTTCCTCGGGCTCTGGGGATCGGGCCACAGCGGCAACATGGCCCGGTTCGCCAACCCGGCTTACGACAAGCTGCTGGCGCAGGCGGCCAACAGTCAGGATCCCGCAGAACGGGCCCGCCTGTTCGATGAGGCCGAGGCCATCTTGCAGAAGGAGGCCCCCATCGCCCCCATCTACCAGTACACCAATGCCCGGCTCATCAAGCCCTGGCTCAAGGGGTATCCCATCAACAACCCGGAAGACGTGGCCTACAGCCGTCAGCTCTACCTCGTCAAACACTGAGTCCGGGGAGGGGTCGGGACATCTGACCCCTCCTGGCACTGTTCCTGTTCAAGTTCCCGGCATAAAATGCCGCCTCTTTTCATTCATCAACCCCGTGATCCGATCCTGCCATGCGTGCTCTGCTCCTGATTGCCCTGTTTGTTGCCCTTCCCGCCAAGGCCGCCGATGAAACCGAATGCCGCCAGGCCTTCCTCGAATGGATGTTGAGCCAGCAGAAGCAGTTCAGCGACCGCAAGGCCAGCAAGATGGAGCGGCGCAATGCCGAACGAGCCATCGATCAGGCCCGGGATGCCTTCGCCAAGCAGGAGAGTTTCTGCCAAGCCATGGCCTGGGTCGCCAGCGCAGAAGACAATGACCCCCGCTTCAAGCCGAGGACGGGGGAGATCCACGACTTCACTCCCCGCGGCTGAGCCGCCATCTACGACTTTTTTCAGCCTTTCCCGTGTTGATTTATTGACCCAAGCCAAGGTGGTGTAACAGTCCGCATCTACAATGACGCCGTAACAGTCACAAAAAATAAAAACAAATTTATCAGTTACTTGGCTCATTCAGGATGCGCACATGACCACAACCCGGCACGAAGGGGAGATCCGTTTCCCCGATCACATATCACTGATCTCGACCACGGATCCCGCCAGTCACATCACTTATGCCAACCAGCACTTTTGCGATGTGGCGGGCTACAGCGCGACCGAAATGGAAGGGGAGCCCCACAATCTGGTCCGCCACCCCGACATGCCCAAGGCCGCGTTCGCCGACATGTGGCGCCGCCTGCAACAAGGAAAGAGCTGGATGGGGCTGGTAAAGAACCGCGCCAAGAGTGGTCAGTTCTACTGGGTCAACGCCTACGTCACGCCGATCCTCAACGATCAGCAGCAAATCATCGAATACCAGTCTGTCCGCACCCGTCCCCAGGATCACGACATCGCCTGGGCAGAGCAGCTCTATGCCCGGATCCGTGACGGCAAGGCACTGCCCTGGCTGACCCGGCTGACCCTGGAGCCGGGGCAGCTGTGTCTGCTGCTCTCTGGCACCGCCCTGCTCGGCATGGGGGCCAGTCTGGTCACCGGCCAGCCGGGGTGGGGAGTCATCACCCTGCTCTGCTTGCTGGCCCAGATGGGGCATGGCTGGCATCTGCAACGGCGGCTGGCCAGACTGCTGGCCATGGCGGGCGAGGAGCAGGGCAGCGCCCTTTGCCAGGTACTCTATGCCAGGCGTCAGGACAGCCTGGCCGCCCTTGAACTGCTGCTGCGCATGAAGAAGGCGGAGCTGCGCGCCGTGGTAGGTCGCAGCGCGGACACCAACCAGCAGATCCTGCAGGCGGCGGAGGATGACAGGGGGCATATCCAGACCATAGACACTCACCTGCAACAGCAGCGGGCCCAGAGCGAGCAACTGGCGGCGGCCATCACCCAGATGAGCCAGTCCATCCGTGATGTGGCTGACAATGCCCACCAGGCCAATGCGCTGGTGGGCGAGGTCCAGCAGGTGTCCGCCAGTGGCCAGCAGGCGCTGGCCACCACCCGGGATTCGGTCGACAGGCTTCATCAGGAGCTGGACGCCAGCCAGGGCGTGCTGGCGCGTCTGACCCAGGACAGCCAGAAGATCAACGGCATTCTGGAGGTGATCGGGCAGATTGCGGATCAGACCAACCTGCTCTCCCTCAATGCGGCCATCGAGGCGGCACGGGCCGGTGAACAGGGGCGCGGCTTTGCGGTGGTGGCCGACGAGATACGGGCCCTGGCCCAGAAGACCCGCAGCTCCACCGGCGAGATAAGCGACATGATAGGGGCGCTGCAACAGAGCACCCGGCAACTGTCCGATGGCATGGAGCAGGGGGCCCAGACATCAGTGCTCTGCCAGCAGCACATGGGGGCCACCGCCGAGGTGCTCGACCAGATCAACCGGATGCTGGCCCGGGTGACCCACACCAGCGACGAGATAGCCCAGGCGGTGAGCCAGCAGGCGGATGTCACCAGCACCCTGGATCAGGGGATCCACCAGATCCACCAACTGGCGAGCCACACCGCGGACAACAGCCGTCAAGCCCTCGATGGCATCACCCTGCTGGTGGAGCGGTTGCAAAACCTCTCCCGCCTGATCAACCAGTTCCACGACTGACCCCCTTGCCGTGTAGTTTGGCGCGCCCCCGGGCGCGCTGCCGATCTCTCCTCTCCTTCACGACGACAGGCTCCCGCCGGGGGCAAGAAGTCCGTCTCAGGATTTGCCCTTGAACTGCTTGATGCTGCGCTTGCCCTGGGTGCGACGGTTCGCCTGCTTGTCTCTTGGCGCCCGTTTGCTCTCCCCGCTGGCGGGTTTGTCGGTCACCGGGAAACCTGCCAGCGCCGCCAGGGGCAGGGGGCGACCGGTCAGGGCCCGGATCCCCTCGAGCGCCTCCCCATCCCCGTGGCAGGTAAGGGAGATGGCCAGACCGCTCTGCCCGGCACGGGCGGTACGACCGATACGATGCACGTAGACGGGCGCATGCTCCGGCAGATCCAGATTGATCACCACCGGCAATGCCTCCACGTGGATGCCGCGCGCCATCAGGTCCGTGGCCACCAGCACCCGCACCCTGCCCTCCTTGAAATCCGCCAGCGCCTGCTTCCGCGTGGCCTGATCCTTGTTTCCGTGCAGGGCTGCCACCGTCATGCCAGCCCTGGCGAGTTTCTTGGCCACCCCGTCCGCGTCGTCCCTGGCACTGATGAAGACCAGCACCTGGGGCCACTCTCCGGCCTCCAGCAGAGCGATCAGCGCAGGCACCTTGCTGCTCCTGTTGACCAGATAGAGCCGCTCCTCGATGTCGCTCACCAGGCTGTTGAGCGGCTCGGCCTCGATGCGCACCGGATCCTGCAGCAGGCCCGAGGCCAGGCTCTCCAGCTCGACCGGCAAGGTGGCGGAGAAGAGCATCTGCTGCCGCGCCTCCGGCATCGCCTTCATCAGCCACTGGATATCGGGCCAGAACCCCATCTCCAGCAGGCGATCCGCCTCATCCAGCACCAGCATGCGCAGGGCACCCAGCCCCAGCGCCTGCTGGGCCAGCAAGTCTCGCAACCGTCCGGGTGTCGCCACCAGCAGTTGGGGGCCGAGAGCCAGTTCCCGCTCCTGCCACTCCTGGGCCACCCCGCCACACAGGGTCAGAAGGCGCACCCCCAACCCGTCGGCAATCTCCTGCAGGGCGGCGCTCACCTGGCTTGCCAGCTCCCGGGTGGGGACCAGTACCAATCCCTGTACCCGGTCGCTGGCTGCGTCCAGCCTCTGCAGCAGCGGCAGGCCGAATGCCAGGGTCTTGCCACTGCCGGTCCTGGCCAGGGCAAGCAGATCCCGTCCTGACAAGGCAGCAGGAATGGCTAGCTGCTGAATGGAGGTCGGTTTTTCCAGCGCTGCGGGCAGCAGGGGCAACAGGGCGGGGTCAAGGGCGAGTTCGTCAAACGTCATGGGGATCGCAGATACAGGCTGAACGAGGATGTGGAGGCGAAGTCTAGCCAGACCCACCCCATAAGTAAAAGGTTCGGGAGCGCAATAAAAACGGCCTGCCCCGTGTGAACGGAGCAGGCCGTCAGGCAATCAGCCTGTGGCGCGACTTACAGAACGGCCAGGGCGGCGGCGTAGTTCGGCTCGTCGGCGACTTCGGCCACCAGCTCGCTGTGCAGCACCTTGTCGTGCTCATCCAGTACCACGATGGCACGGGCAGCCAGACCCACCAGCGGGCCGGAGGAGAAGGCCACGCCGTAGTCCTGCAGGAAGGAGACACCGCGCAGGGTGGAGAGGTTCACCACCTTGTCCAGACCCTCGGCGCCGCAGAAACGGGCCTGGGCGAACGGCAGGTCGGCAGAGATGCACAGCACGACGGTGTTGTTCAGGGCGCTTGCCTGCTCGTTGAACTTGCGCACGGAAGTGGCGCAGGTCGGGGTGTCGACGCTCGGGAAGATGTTCAGGATCTTGCGCTTGCCGGCGAAGGTCGCCAGGGTCGCATCGGACAGATCGCCAGCAACCAGGGAGAAGGGCTTGGCCTGCTCACCGGCAACGGGGAAGTGGCCGGAGACGGAGACGGGGTTGCCTTGCAGGGTGACGGTATTGCTCATGTTAGGTCCTTGATGATTGATGTGGGATCCAGGGTCCCCAGTATAGGCCCGCCACGGGATGACAAACACCCGCTAATGAAAGGGATTTGGCATCCCTTTGCGTCCCTCCTGCTCCAGGGGCAAATCAGCGGCCACTGTCATGGCCCCGAACAAAGAGGAGAAGAGGGCTTGACCTTGGACTTTACACCAAGGTTTACACTCGGCGCAGTCATCCAGGATCCCGCAGGGGCGGGATCCCTCAAGAGGAACGCATCATGAGCAAATCCTGCTGCAGCCATCAACACGCCGCCGCCCCCATCAAGGCCGTCAGCAAGGCCGCCACCCCACAGGCCGGGCACAGCCACACCAGCCACTGCTGCGACAACGGGGCACAGGCCAGTGGCGTCGCCAACCCGACCCGCCACGATCATCAGGGGCAAAGTGGCGCAGACGGCCCGGGTGATGAAGAGCTCCCCAGAGGCGCTTGCGCCACCGACACAGCCCACGACCACGATCATCATGAGCAGGGGCACGCCCACACGACCGCCGCGACCGAGCCGCCGCTGGCTACCCCCGAGCAAAACAGCCGCCGCCATAGCTGGCAGGTGCTGGGCATGGATTGTCCCAGCTGTGCCCGCAAGATAGAGACCGCCGTCAGCCGGGTGGAGGGCGTACAGCAGGCTCGGGTGCTGTTTGCCACCGAGAAGCTGGTGGTGGATCTGGCCCCCGGCCTCTCCCCCGACCCCGTTACCGCCGCCGTGCTGGCCGCCGGCTTCCAGCTCAAAGGAGGCGCTCAGAACACGGCTCGCAGCGAACCGGGCCGCAGCCCGCAGATGCAGAGGGTCAGTAACCTGCTCGGCAAATACTGGCAGCCCCTGTCGCTCGCCGGCTTGATGGGGATGGCGGCCCTGTTGCCGGCCCAGATCGGTCAGCCGCTCTTTACCCTGGCCACCCTCTGGGGGCTGTGGCCCGTCGCCCGCAAGGCGTGGGCACTGACCAGAAGCGGCTCCCCCTTCGCCATCGAGACCCTGATGACGGTCGCCGCCGTGGGGGCCCTGTTCCTCGGCGAAACCGCCGAAGCGGCCATGGTGCTGCTGCTGTTCATGCTGGGTGAACATCTGGAGGCCTACGCCGCCGGCCGCGCCCGCGCCGGGGTCACCGCCCTGATGGCGCTGGTGCCCGACAAGGCGCTGCGCATCCGCACCACTGCCGAGGGCGAGGTGCGCGAAGAGGTCGGCGCCGATGAGCTGCGCCCCGGTGACATCATCGAAATCGCCCCAGGCGCCCGCCTGGCCGCCGATGCCCGCCTGCTCGACCCCCTCGGCGCCTTTGACGAGAGCGCCCTGACCGGCGAATCCATCCCGGTGGAGCGCCGCCGGGGTGACAAGGTCCCCGCTGGCAGCCTGGCGGCGGATCGGGTGCTGCGCCTCGAGGTGGTGTCCGAGCCCGGCAACAACGCCATCGACCGTATCCTGCATCTCATCGAAGAGGCCGAGACCCAGCGCGCCCCCATCGAGCGCTTCATCGACCGCTTCAGCCGCTGGTATACCCCGGCCATGATGCTGGTCGCCCTGCTGGTGGTGCTGGTACCGCCGCTCGCCTTCGGCCAGAGCTGGGACGAGTGGGTCTATCGCGGGCTGGCGCTGCTGCTGATCGGTTGCCCCTGCGCCCTGGTCATCTCCACCCCGGCGGCGGTCACCTCGGCGCTGGCGGCAGCCACCCGGCAGGGAGCCCTCATCAAGGGGGGCGCAGCGCTGGAGCGGTTGGCCCACATCGATACCCTGGCCTTTGACAAGACCGGCACCCTGACCCTGGGCAAGCCGCAGCTGACCGAACTGGTGAGCCTCAATGGCCAGCCGGAGGCCGAACTGCTGGCGCTGGCGGCAGCCATCGAGCAGGGCTCCCACCACCCGCTGGCCCGCGCCGTGGTGACCGCGGCCAGCGAACGGGGCCTCAGCCTCGCCGCGGCCCAGGCGCTGCGCGCCCTGCCCGGCATGGGCGTGGAAGGTCGCATCGACGGCACCCTCTGGCAGCTGCTGGCACCGAGCCGGGTCGCCACCCTGGATGCCGCGATACAGGCCCGGGTCGCCACCCTGGAGCAGCAAGGCAAGACAGTGGTGGTGCTCGGTCAGCCTGACGCCGCCCCGGCCGCCCTGCTGGCCCTGCGCGACCAGATCCGGCCAGAAGCGGCGGCGGCGCTGCAAGAGCTCAACCAGCTCGGTCTCAAGAGCATCATGCTGACCGGCGACAACCCCCGCGCCGCCGAGGCGATCGCCACCGAGCTCGGCATGGGCTGGCGCGCCGGCCTGCTGCCGGAGGGCAAGGTCGATGAGATCGCCAAGCTCGGTCTGACGCAAAAGGTCGCGATGATCGGCGACGGCATCAACGACGCCCCGGCCATGAAGCGGGCGAGCATCGGCATCGCCATGGGAGGCGGCACCGACGTGGCGCTGGAAACCGCCGATGCGGCGCTGACCCACAACCAGCTCGGCGGGGTCGCCGCCATGATCCGGCTCTCCCGCGCGGCGCTGGCCAACATCCACCAGAACATCGCGCTGGCGCTGGGGCTCAAGGCCATCTTCCTGGTCACCAGCCTGCTCGGCATCACCGGCCTGTGGATTGCGGTGCTGGCCGACACCGGCGCCACCGCCCTGGTCACCGCCAACGCCCTGCGCCTGCTGCGAAAACGCTAGGCCGGCCGTTAACGGTACAACCAACAGCCGCTCCAATGGGGCGGCTTTTTTATTGCCTCGCCCACGAGCAAAGAAAAAGCGCGGCTGCCGGTCGGCAGTCGCGCTTTGCTTACTCTCTCGGTGTTATCCCGCCCTTGGCAAGGCGGAATTCAACCCGGGGCTGCCGAGCCAGCCCCGGGCTCAATGGGAAGGCTTACTTGGCGCTGCACTCTTGGATCACGGCGGTGCCCGGCTTAGCCGCAGCCGGATCCACCTTCACCAGCACGCTCCACAGACCCTGCGGCAGGGTGATCTTGTTGTTGGCGCTGGCTGGCTGGGAGAAGGCAAACGGATAGACTGTCTCGGCCTGAACTTCACCACCGCCATTGATCAGGTACTCCTTGCTCCAGTCCTCGTTGGCCACCTTGAACTCTGTGGTGCCGGTGTAGTTGAACGCGACCTGATAGATGGCGAGATCGCCCTCCATCCCCTTGTAGCTCAACTGGTACTGAGGCTGGGGATTCCAGCCAGACAGCTCACCCTTGACGAACAGGTTGTAGCCGAGCGGGTTGCCCGCCACCGTATCCAGCACCTTGCAGCTCTGCGCCGGTTCGGTGTAGCTGACGCTCAGGGTGGGCTTGTCCTTGTTCATGGCGGTGAAGACAAACTTGTAGGTGCCAGCCTTCTCCACGTTGAACGGCAGATCCCCGCCATTGGCACAGAGCGTATTGACCTGGCCGGTCGCAAGCTGGTCGGTATCGCTGCACTTGCCGTAATTGACGGGGCCGCTCCACTCGTTGCCAGCGATCTTCACCTGGGTCGACCCCAGCTGATCCGCCGTCACCTCGGTGGTGAACTCATAGGTGAAGTTACCACTGAAGTTCATCTTGTTGACCGGATCCCACTGATTCAGGAAACCGCGCACGAACACCTCGGTGTCACCGAAGGGAGGCAAGGTGCTCAGATCCGTCTTCTTGCTCACCGGCAGCCCCGCGCCCTGGGCACCGCTCTGCGGCTTGACGAACACCGCCGCCGACCAGGCGCCAAGGGTCAGCTGACCGCTGTCATTGGCCGCCCCGCTGGCGATGCTGTCGGAGTCACGGTGGGCACCGCTCAGGACCATGCCGGTCAGATCGATGGGCTGATCCTTGCCGTCACGGAAATCACCGATGCTCTGGGGCTGATTGGTGGCGTTGATCATCACTACCAGGCCGTCGATGGCCGGATCCAGATCCGCGCCGGCCTTGCTGCCATCGTCCACCGTCATCACGATGAGACCCGGAGTCTGATCCGGCCCGGTGTTGCGGAAGTCAACCCGCTTGATCACCTCGGCACCACTGCCCAGACGCAGCAGGCGGGAGGATTGACGCAGCTCGGACAGCTCCTGGTAGAAGCTCACCATCTGCGCCATCTCGGCCGAACCCGGCTTGGCGTGCTGGCCGAGCACCTGCTCGATCAACTCGTAGTTGGCCTCGTCCTTGTCCTTGCGCGGCAGGCCCTTGTCGAAGTTGTTGTCGCCCAGGGTATAGTCGACCCGGTTGTACCAGTCGCCGGAGTCATAGCTGTCTCGCTCCATGGACTTGGAGCGCAGCAGTTCCACCCCTGCGTGGGTGAAGGGAATGCCCTGACCCAGCATGGCGGTAGCGAGCGACACCCCCTGCATCCGCACCAGATCGGCCCCCGCCGGCGCCTTGTAGACCAGGTTGTCGAACAGGGTCTGGTTGTCGTGCTTGTCGACATAGTTCTGGATTTCGGTCGGATCCTGGGCATAGCCCGCGGGCTGACCGTTGTAGTCGATGTCGGACCCCTTCTTCGGTACGCCGTCCTTGTCGGTCAGCACGAACTCCTTGAGGTTGCCCGCCATGCCGAGGCGCACCAGGTCTGCAAGGTGTTTCGCGCTATCCTCGTCAACTTTGCTTGCCTCGTTCTGGTCAACGAAGGCGCCGTTGCCAAAGCCCTGGGTTTCACGGATGGCGTCACCGCCGTCGAACGGGCTGCCGCCGCGCACCGCATCCCGCAACCGGTCGGAGAAGGAGCCGATGCCGGTACCGGCCAGGTGTTTCTGGGTCGCCTGCACGAAGCGCTTGTCATCCTGCACTTCGCCGAAGTTCCACCCCTCGCCGTAGAAGTACATGTCCGGGTTGACCTTCTTCACCTCGGCCAGGGCCTGCACCATCTGATCCTTCGGGTGGTGACCCATCAGGTCGAAGCGGAAGGCGTCGATCTTGTAGTCCCGCGCCCAGGTGACCAGGGAGTCATCCATCAGCTTGGCGAACATGGCGTGTTCCGGCGCCGTGTTGGAGCAGCAGGTGGAGTTTTCCACCGAACCGGTCTCCGGATTGAGGCGCTGGTAGTACCAGGGCACAATCTTGTCGAGCACGGATTTGGAACCGAGACCCGCTTCGTTGGTGTGGTTGTAGACCACGTCCATCACCACGTTCATGCCGATGTTCTGCTTGATGGCCTGCACCATCTCGCGGAACTCCTTGATCCGGGTCGTCCCCTCCGCATTGGTGGCGTAGGAGCCTTCCGGAGTGGTGTAGTGGTAGGGGTCATAGCCCCAGTTGAAGGAGTCCACCCCGCGCAGATAGCCGTACAGCTCCTGCACCACGGGGTTTTCCTTGCTGTCGCTGGCTTGCAGATCACCGAGCACGGCTTCGATGGTCTCGCCGCCACCACAGTGGCTGGCAAACCTGGAGTTCTTGACCTCGGGATTGACCTCGCACAGCTTGCTGAAGTCATCACCGATGTTGGCCACCTTGGCCGGATCCTCGTTGACGGTGGCGATGTCGAACACCGGCAGCAGGTGCAGGTGGCTGACGCCGCTCTTGGCCAGGGATTTCAGGTGGGTGACGGGCACGCTGTCGCTGTCGGTCAGCCCGAGGAACTTGCCGCGGTGATCCACCGGCGTCGACTCGTCGTTGCCGGTCAGATCCCGGACGTGGGCCTCATAGATGGTGATGTCGGCGGGGTTCTTCTGGCTGTGGGGCGCCTTGAGGCTGTCCCAGCCTTCCGGCTTGAGGGCCGGATCGTCGAGATCCACCACCTGGCTGAACTCGGAGTTCATCGCCAGGCTCAGGGAGTAGGGGTCGGTCACCTGATAGGATTCCAGCTTGCGGCTGACCGGGTGATAGACCTGGATATCGTAGCGGTAGTATTTGCCGACAAGATCGCTGCCCCCCTGCACGCTCCAGCTGCCGCTGGCCTCGTCCAGGGTCATGGCGCGCTCGCCAAGCGACTTGTGCTGCTCGTCGAACAGCGCCAGCTTGACCGACTTGGCGGTCGGTGCCCAGAGCCGGAAGGTGACATTGCCCCCCTCCACCACGGCGCCGTAGGCCAGCTTGGTGGCCGCCTCGCTGTAAAGGGCATCGAGGGCACCGGCACTCTGCACCAGGGTCGCCCCCTGCAGGATGCCGTCCGCATCGGTCCCGATGGCGACCAGCTCACCCTTGAGCAGGGGCTTGAGATCTTTCCCCGCAGGCAGGGCGAAGGCGGCGGCATCCTTGAGGTGCGGGTATTTGGCCTGCTGCTCTTCGGTCAGGCTGGTCGGAGTCAGCTTGAGGTAGGGGAAATCGAATACACCCTCGCTGTTTGCGGTGATGGTGCCTGACTCTGTGTAGTAGAGGCGCACATAGGGCTTGTCCTTGCCCCCTTGCCAAATCAGGGTGTTGTCGTCGATGAGATGGGCACTGGCCCCCGCCACGCCGAAGGCGGCGGTGAAGGCTTCCGCCCGGCTGCCGAAGATCTCGTTCTTGCCGGCGACGATGGCCACCGTGCGATCCGGGTGATCGCTGAAGACCACCTTCATGTCGCTGCCGGTCAGGTTCGCGAGATCGCCGTTGCGGGCGATGAAGTTGATGCAGCCTTCCATCTTGGAGAGCGGCACGACCCAGGCCGGACCAAAACTGTCCGCCGCGGACGGCGTCTTGCTCTTGTCATCCCAACCGGTGTTGAGGCCGCCCTCCGAGGTCGAGTTGCAGGCGTCGTTGTTCCACAGGTGCAGGCTGTGGCTGGCGAAGGGGCCGGTGACACCGCGCGCCGCGCTGGTCTGGGTATCCACCAGGGCGATGACCGCTTCGTCGGGGCCGGCCGTCAGCAGTTCGGCCGGGGGCTGGACGTTGGGAAGACGAGCGACGGGCTCATCCTGAGGGGCAGGGGCAGGAGCAGAAGAACTGTTGTCGTTACAGCCTGACAAAAGCGCGAGCAGTGAGGCTGTTACCAGCGCCACTTTGGTCTTTTTCATATCCATTTTTTTATAATTCCCTCTGTAGTTAGTCTCGATATCCGAGTACCCGGTCATTGCCGAGCGGTGTCATATTAATCAGCGGGAATTGCCGTAAATGTGAGCGGATGGGCAAAAAAAACCAATTCGCATCAACAAGATAACGTTTTCATAACGAAAACTCGATCGCGCTCACAGACCTGGCACCGCTTTCGGCCCATACCAGCGGGAAGAGGGGAGCGAGTGACGAAATCAATGTCCAATCAAATGGATAGAGGGGGCTGGGTGATGAAACGGATTGAGGAGCAGGCCAGGCGGCTGGACCAGGAGTATCAGGGCATTGCCCAGTTGTTCGATCAGTTCTGCCAGCAGGCCGGCGTGCTCGCCGAACGCTATCACTTCTTCAACTGGCCGGATTATGAAGAGAGCCCGCCCCTCGCCCGCGCCTTCACCCTGCTGGGGGAACCACGGGAGCTGCGGCTGCGCTGTCAACCCGGCGAGGGGGGTTCCCTGAACGGCCTCCTCCAGGTGTGTGGCGAGGAAGGCAAGGTCCACGCCAGCCTGGGCTTTCGTGCCGACGGCCACCTGCTGCTGGAGCCGGGCCGCCTGCTCGACGACCCGCCGGGACTGCTGCTGAGGCTGATGCTGGGCTCCCTCTGGCAAGATCAGGGGAGCGAGCCTCCCCGCTGACCCCCGCCAGGGGCGTCAGTCGGCAGACACTTCGATGGTCAGGTGCACCAGCTCCTCGTGGATGGCGAGGCGCTCGCGGATCGCCTGTGCCGGGACCGGGGTCGCCATCTGCAACGACATCGCGGCGGCATACTGCATCTGCCCCACCCGCCAGACGTGCAGATCGCGGATCTCGGCGCCAGGCAGCTCGGCAATCACCTCGCGGATCTCGTCCACCAGGGGCGCATCCATCTCCGCATCCAGCAAGACGCGCCCGGTATCACGCAGCAGCCCCCTGGCCCACACCGCCACCAGCACGGCCCCGGCGATGCCCATCAGGGGATCCAGCCAGTCCGCCCCCCACAACATGCCTCCCACCAGCGCCACAATCGCCAGCACCGAGGTGGCCGCGTCCGCCAGCACGTGGAGGTAGGCGGCCCGCAGGTTGAGATCCTGATGGCCGTGGTGGTGATCGTGCGAGTGGTCGTGATGACCGTGATGGTGGTCGTGACCATGGTGATGGCCGTGATCGTCCCTGAGCAGCCAGGCACAGGCCAGATTCACCAGCAGGCCCAGCAGGGCAATGCCGATCGCCTGCTGATAATGGATGGGGCTGGGGTCCAGCAACCTGGCCACCGACTCGAACAGCATCAACCCCGCCACCCCCACCAGCAGCAGGGCGCTGCTGAAGCCCCCCAGCACCTCTATCTTCCAGGTACCGAAGCTGAACCTGTGATCCCGCGCAAAGTGGCGGGCCGCGCGATAGGCCAGCACCGAGAGGCCGAGGGCCAGGGCATGGGAGCTCATGTGCCAGCCGTCGGCCAGCAGCGCCATGGAGTTGTAGAACCAGCCGCCACCGATCTCCGCCACCATCATGACGACGGTGAGCAGCACGGCCCAGCGGGTCTTCTGTTCGGCCAGGGGATTCCCTTCGTGGACGACGGGGTGATGGCAGTGGGATGAGGCGAGGGATGGCATGGATTTCTCCTGAAAACGAGGATGTTATATACTATACCCCAGTATAGTTTTATTGATCGAGAGGATCCTGGATGTCACACACGGTTCACGACAAGAAGAAGCTGCTGGCACGGGTCAGGCGCATCAAGGGGCAGACCGGCGCCCTGGAGAGCGCCCTGGAACAGGAAACAGACTGCGCCGCCATCCTGCAGCAGATCGCCGCCATCCGCGGCGCCGTCAACGGCCTGATGCTGGAGGTGCTGGAGGGACACATGCGCGAGCATCTTGGCGCCGAGGAGGCGACCCATGCCGAGCGGCTGGAGGATCTGGATCAGGTGGTGAGGGTACTGCGCTCCTATCTGAAATAAGGGCGCCCGGTGATGACGGGCGCCTCTGTCAGTCGAAGTCCGCGTAGGGAGTGAGAGGCCTTGGCGGCATGTCGAGATCCCCTTGCCAGGGCTTGAAGGTGTAGCGCAGGAACAGGGTGACATGGCTGGGGGCATAGTCATCCGCCTGCTGGATGTCCACCCGGCCACCGATGCGCCAGTGCTCCGTCAGCCTGTGTTCCACCACGCCATTCAGGGTGTAGCCGAATCCACTGCTGCTGCCCCCTTTCACAGGCGCATTCCTGTCTGGCAAACCGCTTGGCAACAAGCCTTCCAGCGGGTAGCGGCGACTGTCGTCGGTACGGGAGCGGGACCAGGATCCCGAGCCTCCCAGCTCCCATGACCAGTCGGGGGTGCGCTGCCGGTAGCTGACCGGCACCGAGAGTGAGAAGTACCCTTGCGGACTGTAATAGCCCCCCTGACCCAGGGTATAGCCCCCCAGATCCTGCTGGTAGTGCCACAGCATGGTGCTGAGCCCCACGCTGGCACGGCGATGGGTCTCGTTGACGAACTTGTAATAGCCCCCTCCCATGAGCCGGGTGCGCCAGTTGTCGGGCACGTTCTTGCCGGTCAGCAGGTGCTGCTGGGCGCTGCCCCAGAACCCGACGGCCCCTCCCAGATCCCGGCTGAGATCGAGGCGGACCCCGTTCGCCCGCACCCCGCCCCAGCTGATGCCCGTGCCCGGATCCACCGTTCCCCCATAGGAGAGCAGCGAGCTGCTGACGGGCCGACGCGAGAGGGTCATCCCCCACCCCAGCGTGTGCCAGTCACCGGTCAAGGTGGCGCCCCCGACCCAGTCCACCACCTCGAAACCGAGGGGCGTGGTCCCCAGATCGAACGCCCAGGCCCCCCGCTGCCAGCCTGCCGCCAGGGTGGTCCCCCGGCTCTGCTGGTGCGCGTCCCCGCGGCAGTCCCTGGCCGCACAGGTACCGAACTGCGCCCGGTAAGGGGAGTCCGGCAGATCTCCGGCATCCATGTCGACCAGTTCAAGGCGGCCGAAGGCGGTACCACCGGCCAGCGGCGTATCCAGTTGCGCCATCTGGGTCAGCGCCCGCAGATCCGAGTAGCCCCCGGTACCGCTGGAGCCCCAGTAATCGCTGTCGAGGGAGAAGGTGGTCTGGCTCTGCCGGTAGTGCCTGTCGAGATCGCTGCGCAGGCCGGATGCCAGCCACCCCTCCCCATCCTGACTGCGTGCCAGCCGGGTCAGCTCGCCCCCCTCCAGATCCTCGCGGGGGGCCAGACCTGCGGCCACCAGCCCCTTGCGATCCCGCACCAGAGCCCCTTCCACATCATGCTCGGCAACGCGCTGACGGGCGGCATCGCGCCAGAACAGCGCCGTCTGCTGGGAGGCCGGTTGCATCGCCACCAGGGGTTCGTAGTCGGTGAAGATGGCGCGGGCTGTCTCGCCCTCTCCCAGCGCCTGATAGAGATTGGCTACCCGGCGGTAGTAGTTGGCCCCCTCCGGGGGCAGCGGGCTGACCGGCCAGGCGGGCAGCCAGTGACGGGCCTTTGCCAGATCGCCCCTGGCCCTGGCCAGTTCGGCCATGCCGAGCCTGGCCTCGGGCTGTTGCGGCGTGCGGGCAAGCACCTCCTGATAGCGCTGCTCCGCCAGTGCATAGGCCCCCCGATCCGTGGCCCACTCCGCCAGCATCAGGCTCGCCTCTTCATCCGGCTGCAACGGCTGAAGCAGGCGTTCGGCCCCCTCATCATCCCCGGCCTCGTGACTCGCCCTCGCCCTGGCGAGCACCTCGCCGCGGGCGAGGCGCCGATCCAGCGCATCCATGTCCTGTGTCCAGCCGGACCTAGGGATGGCGGCCAGCACCCCTCTCGCCTCTACCGTCTTGTCCTGCCCCGAGAGATAGAGGGCGGTGGCGTAGCGCAGGGTGGCGTCCTGGGGCCGCGCCGCCAGCCGTTCCCGCAAGAGCCGCTCCCCGCTCCCGGCTTCCCCGAGGCGGGCCCGGGTATCGGCTACTCGATAGGCCAGCCACACCTCTTCCGGGGTCAGCGCGAGTGCCTGCTCGCGAAGGCGCAGCGCCGCCGCCACCTTGCCGGCCCGATCGAGCTGATCGGCCTCCTCCTGCAACAGCCCGGCCTTGAGCCGCCGCCCTTCGGCCTGCATCCCTGGGGTGCCCTGCTGCTCCAGCAGGGCCAGGGCACGTGCCGGATCCTGCTCCTTGTAGAGATCGAACAGGCGGGCCAGGGCCCGCTCCCGCGCGCTCCCCATGGCGAGCGCCTTGCGGTAGGCGGACTCCGCGTCGGCATCGCGATGACGGCCACGCTCGCTGTCTCCGAGCCCCAGCCAGGCTTCGGGCTCACGCCCATCCTGGGCGATGGCACGGCGATACAGGGTCGCCGCCTCATCCCACTGCTCCCGTTCCAGGGCGCTGCGCCCCTGGCTCACCAGCAGCCAGTAGCGGTTGGTGGCCAGCAGGCTGCGCCATTTGTCCTTGTCGGTCACCTCGGGGTGTGCCAGCACCCGTTCAAACTGGGCGATGGCCAGCGCTCGCTGATCGTTGCGGGAGTAGGCCTGCCCGAGGGCCCCCATGAGTTCGGGATCCCCCGGGTTGGCAGCCAGGGCACGCTGCAAGCGGGAGATGGAGGCACCACCTCCCGCCGTGCTTGCGAGCGCCGACTGGCGTGCGCGATAGGCGGGCAAGGCCCACTTCTCCTCCTGGGTAGCGAGCAGCTGTTCCGCCTTGGTGGTATCCCCTTCGCCAAAGAGCACCATGTACTCCTGCAAGGCAGCGATGCTCCCGGGACCGATGAGCAGGGATTCGATGTCCGCGAGCCAGATCTCGGCGGCCTCGTCCCGCTGATAGGGGTCTCGCGCCATCTCGCGCAACAGGTTCTGCGCCCCCTGGCGCCGACCCTCCGCCAGATAGAGGCGAGCCAGCCCGCCCCGCACTCTGGGCTCACCCGGATATTGCCGGTTCAGGCTCTCCAGCGAGGCCATGCCCTTCGCCTTCATGGCGGGCATGCGCATCTGCAGCAGGGCATATTCCACCGCCACGTCGAGATTGGGGGGCAAATCACCGGAGAACAGGGAGCGATAGAGACGCTCGGCCTCCTCCAGCCTGCCGGCGCTGGTCAGCAGCCTGGCTTGTTGCAGTTGCTGGCGCCTGGCCGGTTCGTTCAGGGCCAGGTTGGCCATGCCCTGACGATAGAGCGCAGAGTCGGGGTCTTGCTTGCCAAGGCGGGCCAGCAGTGCCCCGGCCTCCTTGACCTTGCCCTGGCGCAGGGCCTGACGGGCCTGGGCTGCCAGCAGCTCCGGATGATCGGGCTCCACCAGGGAGAGGGAATAGAGGCTGTTGCTGACGAGATCTTCCCGCCCACGGGCCTCGCCAATCCTGACCTGCTCCAGCAGCCAGGCCACCGGCTGTACCGTCCCTTGCGCCAGGGCTCCGCTCATCAGGCAGGCGAGCAGGCACCCCAGGGTCACTCTGCCTGACATGACTCGCTCCAATCCGGCTGCAGGGTACCGTCGGCGGCAAAGCGATAACGCCCCTGATCCCAGCCTGCGCCGAACAGGGTCAGCACGCTGCCGTAGTAGGCATCCGCATCCAGCCCGTGATCGGAGACCTGCTTGCGCAAGGTGACCTGCGCCGGCAAGCCCCGTGACAGGGGCAGGAGGGCGGCGGCAAAGCCGCTCGGCCCCTTGCCCTGAACCTGACCACTTTGGCTGGAGACCCGCTCGGGCAGATGACCCGATTCGGTCAGCTGCGCCAGCATGGGGGCAAAGTGGGCCACCAGGGAAGCCCTGGCGGGATCCTCTTCGCTCAACATGCCGAGCCAGAGATAGACGCGGATGGCGTCATAGCCACCGGTGTCGCCCTTGTCCGCCGTCACCTGCCATCCCTTGTCGGCCTGCCAGTCCACCCAGTCCGGGGCAAAGCCACGGGGCGCACTCTCCTGCAACAATTTGGGCAAGAGGGCCCGCATTTCCCCCCAGGGCCCCTTGAAGGAGGCGAATCTGGCCAGCAGTTGTGGAGGCAGATAGCTGGGGTTGAGGGTCCAGCGTCCCTCCCCCTCATAGCCTTTCGCCCCTGGCAGCAACACGGGGCCGAGACCCGGCAGCGTGGCGACCTCCTCCCGGGCGATACGCCGCAGCAACAGGGTGCCGAGGGCAGAGTAGCTGTGGTTGTCCCACAGGCGACCTGCCTCCAGCAGGCTGTAGGCTATCCAGAGATCCGAATCGGACGCGCTGTTCGCGTCCAGCACGCCCCAGTTGCCGTCCTGCTGCCTGCCCCAGAGCCAGGATGGCAGGAAGCCGGTCAGATCCCCTCGGGCGAGCTGCCGCTCCGTCCAGTCGAGCAGGCGGGCAAAGGTCTCCCTGTCATCGTTGACCAGGGCGAAGAAGAGGGCATAGCTCTGGCCTTCCGAGGTGGTGATGCGGCGCCCCTCGGCAGGGTCGATGACCCTGCCCTCTTCGCTGATGTAGTGCTGGCGAAAGTGATCCCACTCCGGCCAGTGGCAGACGGCCTGCGCCGGGAGGGAACAAAGGGCCCAGAGGAGCAGGGCACCACAGACATTTTTCATCTGAGTCATATCTTAATCTTCCTTCAGACGGCGGCGGCTGGCACTGGCAAGCAACACCCGCAGGCCCCAGCCCAGTACCAGCATGCAGAGCAGGGTCAGCCCGGCAAGACGCACCGGATAACGGGCAAACAGTTGCCAGAGACGCTCCCACCACGGCAGGTAGCCCACCTCGTAGCGATCCCCCACCACCAGGCTCTTCACCCCGGATTCCCGGATGATGGCCACCGAGCCCGCCACCTGATCGCGCAGGGTACGGGTCTGCAGAGCCTCATTGAGCAATGTGACCCCCGCCGGTCCATCCGCCAGCAAGGCCACCAGGCTGCGCTGATCATGGGTCGGCGATTGCAGCCCCAGGATGACGGCGATGGCCCGGTTGCCCGTCATGCCCACCCGGGCCTGGGGCTGGCGATCGGCCATGGTGTGCAGCAGATCCCCCTTGTGCTGGCGGGTTGGCTCGTTGACCCAGCTGCGCGTGGATTGCAGCAGGGCGTCGGGAGCCAGATCCCCTCGAAACTCCTCCGGCAGGGTGCCAATGAGCAGGGTATCCCGATCCGCGGTGCGCGCCCGCTCCCAGTCGTCCAGAACCTGCAGGGAGAGCGCCGGATACCCGGTCTCGGCCCCGATGGCACCGACGGCATCGAGCAAGGTGGTGATCTGCCCGGGATGGGGTCTGGCCGGCATGACAATCTGGGTGTCGGCGAGATCCGCCATCCTGCTGAACGGGAAGCCGGCATAGGCGAACGCCTTGAGGTCGGGCATCTCGATGAAGTGGCGATAGCCGGTGAAGTCGATGGTGGAGCCCTCGTCGATGCGCACCTGATGGGCAGGCGGCATCACCAGGTCGCAACGGCCATCCTCCGTCCCTCCCATGTATTGCTGGGCATACTCGAACGAGAAGCTCAGGCTGTTGGCCTGGGTGGTCTTGAGCCCGGGCATGCGCAGCGCCATGGTGTCGCCGTCGTCGGCAAACCAGAGCGGCAGGGTCAGCAACCGCTCACTCTTGACCTCGCCGGGCTCGAGCGTGAACGACTTCATGAGCTGGCCGTTGACCGCCACATCCAGCCGGGAACCGTCGCGCAGGGTGGGCGAGGTGTGGTGATACTTCAGCTCCGTCCTGATGCCGTTCTCCCCCAGTAGATAGAGATCCGGCGGCAGGCGCAGCGTCATGCTCATGGGCCACAGCGTGCGCCCCGTTGCCTGCAACTGGCCCGGGTACTCCGTGAGCTCGTCAAAGCGCATCTTGCGATCCAGTCGCACCCAGTTCGGGGCGTCGTAGGGTTGACGCGGGGAGAGCGGCTTCACCTCGTCCACCATGACGCTCTGGCCACGCAGCATGACATCGCCTCGCGCCAGCCCCTGCACCGCCGTCAGCAGATCCTGCTGATCCCGCCCCAGGATCAGCAGCAGCTTCACATAGGGGTTGTCGGGGGAGCTGATCATGTCGATGGTGGGCCCCTTCACCTCGGGATAGTCCACCAGGAAATCGGGGCGCGCGTCATTGGTGGCAAAGATCACTGCGTTGCGATCCGGCAACTGGTTGATGAGCACAGGGAAATGCTGGCCCCGCCACTGGGCCTTGGTGCCGAACCAGGAGGCCAGCACCGCCGCCGCCTGCTGCTGCTCCGGGGGCACTGAGCCCGTGAACACCATGGGCAGAGTCAGCTTGCCATTGTCCCGCACGTCGAGGAACGGCATGGGGAAGAAGGAGAGCTCGTTGCGCACCGGCAGGGTCTGCAACTGCAGGGTCAGCTTGCTGTCCCGGTTGACGTTGAGCCAGAGGGTATCGCTCGCCGGGTTCTCGCACACTTTCCGATAGTGGCCAACGAAGCTCACCTTGAGGCGGTTGAAATCCTTGGCATAGCGGGGATCCAGCTCGATGCTGGCATGGGTCATCGTCCCCATCTGATCCTGGTTGAGGGCCGTCACCCCCATCAGCTCGTCATTGAGATAGACCTTGACCTGGGAGATGAGCGGCAGCAGGGAGGGCGATGGCGTGAAGTTCAGGTCCAGGGTGGCCCGGGTCACCACCTCGTCCCGCCGCACGGTGAAGTCGGCCAGTCCGTCTGGCGCATTACCGCGCAGGGACAGGGTGCCTGGCGATGATGCCATCTGTTCAAAGCTCATCCCCTGGGTGCGCACCGGAGCGGGAACGGGCGGCAGGGGGCCGACGGCCTCGGCGGCAGTCGCACCCTGTGCCATCAGCAGGAGAGGAATAAGGTAGCGTTGTGGTTTCATCATCCTTTCACTGTCTGTGAGGTCGGAGTCCCGGCCCGGAAATCTGGGGAGACGCGACGGGGAACGAAGGAGAGGAGCCAGCGAGCCAGCTTCTCGAGGAGGATACAAACAAAGCCGATGGGTGAGGTACGGGCCAGACGCCAGTAAGCCCCCCAGCCGAGCAGGGTAATGTCGATCAGGCTGTGGAGGGGGCGATCCTTGCCCAGACGCTGCTGCCACAGGGACCAGGTATCGGCCCGGGCGAAGGTGCACTGGATGAACTCGACATGCTGTGCCTGCGCCATGGGTTCCAGCTCCAGTCCCAGCTTGCAGCCGAACACCCGCTGCACCTTGGCGGCGAACGCCTGCTCCCGTTGGTCATGGCGCAGCAGCAACCAGACCCTCTCCTTGTCGGCCAGGGGCAGGGGCGCCTCGAGCAGCACCCCGCCCCCCCCGTTGGAGTAATCCCTGACAGTACAGGGGTAGAGGTGACCGTTCGCCAGCCTGATGGCCGCAGGCATCACCATCTCCACCCTGGGATTGGCACGGACCTGCCGCGACTCGAAGGCCACCGCCAGGGCGCCGCCCAGTATGGTCATGTTGTAGAGGGTCCAGATCATGCTGAGGATCAGGGTCGGCACCTCGTCGGCAGGGCCGGTGCCGATGCGCCAGAGGCCGAACCCCAGCCCGCACAGATTGAGCAGGATCAGCAGCAGATAGGGGCGGGAGACCGACAGATCGAGGAACACCTCCTCCGTCATCCCCCCCTTGGCAGTCACGTTGAACGTCCCCTTGTGAGGTGCAAAGAGCGCCACCGTGGTCGGCCTGGCGATGTACCAGGCCAGCATCGTCTCATAGACCTCGCCCCAGAAGGAGTGGCGCACCTTGCCCTGCAACCGGGAGTTGGTCAGGGCGCTGTGGAAGATGTGCGGCAACATGTAGAGGGCGATGGCCGCCGCCGGGGCATAGATGATGTAGGCGTGCAGGATAAGGAAGGCGAGCGGCGCCGTCAGGAAGATGAGCCTCGGTATGCCCGAGAGGAAGTGCAGCATGGCATTGAAGTAGCAAAGCCGCTGCCCCAGCTTGAGCCCCTTGCCGAAGAGGGGGTTGTCCAGACGCAGGATCTGCACCATGCCGCGCGCCCACCGGATGCGCTGACCGATGTGGGCAGAGAGGCTTTCGGTGGCCAGCCCCGCCGCCAGCGGGATCCGGATATAGGCCGAGGTGTAGCCGAGGCGGTGCAGCCGCAGGGAGGTGTGGGCATCCTCGGTGACCGTCTCCACCGCGATGCCGCCGATCTCGTCAAGGGCGGTACGCTTGATGACGGCACAAGAGCCGCAGAAGAAGCTGGCGTCCCACATGTCGTTGCCATCCTGCACCAGGCCGTAGAAGAGGGCCCCCTCGTTCGGCATCTTGCGAAACCGTTGCAGATTGTGTTCGAACGGATCGGCGGAGAAGAAGTGGTGGGGGGTCTGGACCACGCCCAGACGGGGATCCCGGTAGAACCAGCCCACCGTCATCTGCAGGAAGGAGCGGGTCGGCAGGTGGTCACAGTCGAAGATGGCGACCAGATCCCCGGTGGCCATCTTGAGGGCGTGATTGATGTTGCCCGCCTTGGCGTGCTCATGGGTCGACCGGGCCACATAGCGGATCCCGGCCTCCTCGGTGAAATCGCGAAACGCCGCCCGCCCCCCGTCGTCAAGCAGCCAGATGGTCAGCTTGTCGGCGGGCCAGTCGAGCCCCATGGCGGCGTAGACAGTCCCCTTCACGATGGCGAGATCCTCGTTGTAGGTGGGGATCATCAGATCCACGCTGGGCCACTGGGCCGGATCCGCCGGCAGTTGTGCCGGGGGGCGGTGCAGGGGCCATGCGGTCTGCCAGTAGCCGAGCAGCAGCACCAGCCAGGCATAGGTCTCGGCGGCCAGCAGCAGCAGGCCGCAGGCCAGGCTGACGGGGTCGAACCAGTCGAGGGTCGAGGTGTAGCGCCACCAGATGTAACGGCAGGAGATGGTGAGGGAGAGCACCATCATCATCAGCATGGGATAACGGCCCGGCACGGCCCGCAGGATGAAGGCCATGGCCGCCAGCAGGAGGACGAACACCAGCTGCGCCTGCAGGGTGAACGGCTGGGTGACGCAGAGCAGGGAGAGGCTCCCGGCCACCACGCAGAGCAGCACGCTCTTCCAGCGTGCCTCGCGGGGCGTGGCCCTGGCGGCGGCCAGCCCTTTCTCCTCCTGGCGGGCCAGGAAGGCCCCGAGAGTCTGGGTGCCCCGGTGCCAGAGCCGCTGCCAGGAGGCAGGCCAGCGCAGAGGGATGGGTTGTGGGCGACGCACTATCATCCAGAGGCTCTGCAACAGAACGCGCAGGGGATCCCCCACTCGGGGGTGCGTCAGCTGGGGATAGAGCCCCCGGGCATGGCCCAGCACCCATTGCCAGCCATGACGCTCGAGGGGGAAGAGAGCCCAGGCCAGCAGCCAGCCCAGGGTCAATGCGGCCGCCCCCGGGCGGGAAGCCCCCCGCTCGCGCAGTGCGCGATAGCGCTGCGAGCACCAGAGGCCCGCAGCCGGCGTCAGCAGCCGCACTCTCATCGGGGCGCCTCCCCCTCTGCCAGACACCAGGTCGCCAGGGCGGCCAGCTCGTGGGCAACCAGACTGGTGGGCGCATAGCGGCCGACCGGCAGCTTGGCGGCCATGGCCTCCGCCATGGCTTCGTCCCTGTGCAGATGAAGATTGAGCAGAGGGAGCCCCCCTGCCAGCCAGAGATCCAGCAACCCCTGCTGCAGGGCCCGCTGGCTGGAGAACTGGGTCACCAGCAGACGCTCATCGGCCGCCCAGGGGTGGCGGTGAAGCCGCACATGGCAGTTGGCATCCGCATTGACCACCAGCAAGCGCCTGCTGGGAATGACGGGGACCATGCCCAGGGGCAGATCCAGCAGCACCAGATCATAGCCATCGATCCCCGCCAGCCACTCGGCCGACGCCCCCTCCCCCCCGCCATGGGAGAGCAGATCCAGTCCCTCCTCCCGGCGGTGAAGCGCTCCTCGCCACTCCCGCGCCGGCTGGGTCAGCCGGCTCCAGCCTCCCGGATCGTCATGGGACAGGCCAAGGTGGATGCCAAGCTGGTTGTCCGGGCAGAGCTCCACCGCCAGCACCCTTGCCCCCTGCTCATGGGCAGCCTGGGCAAGCCCCGCCACGATGGCGGTGGTCCCCACGCCTCCCCGGATCCCCTGCAGGGCGATCACCTTCATGCAGACCTCCCTTCGCCAGTCCCCTCGGGCCCTTTCACTGCCACCTCCGCCAGCAGGGGGAAGCGTGCGCACAAGGCCGCGAGCCGCTCCCTGGCGGCAATATCCTGGTAGGAGAGGCTGACACCAAAGGCCTGCTGGACCATGGCCACGTCATTGATTACCGTGCCCTCCACCGGGACACCGAAGGGGGTCTGCATGTCTGATTGCCGTTCGCTGCGCATCGTCACCTCCGGTCTCATTGGGGATAGGGGACCCAGTCCCCCTGCCCCAGCTTGATGTGGTACTTGCCCTGATATTCGATCACCACCGAGCCCTGGTTCTCGGACACCGACGGGGTCTGCGGCAGGTCGCCCAGCAGGGCATCCCAATCGATGGTCTCGCTCCCGAACACATCCTTCCCCACCAGCCTGGAGACCAGTTCTGATACCGCCAGGAAGCTGCTGGGGGTGTCCACGTTGCGGGTCGCCTCGTGGGGCGCCTTGGTACCGAGCAGGGCAACCCCCACCGGCACCTGGGTGATGCTCGGGCTGGGAATGTCCCGCAGCCCGGCCATCTGCATTTTGTCGCCGGTGAGAGCGGCGCCGTGCTCAGGCACCATCACCACGGCCACCTTGCGGCCGGATTGCTCCAGCGTCGTCATGAAGTCGTCCAGCTGATCCAGCAGGGTCTTGAGCCTCGCCTTGTAGGGCGCTATCTGGCGGCTCGCCACATAGCGGTTGCCATCGTGCAGGGCGATGAGGTTGAAGAAGGTGACGTTGCGTGCCGCCTGACTCTGTGTCCGCTCGTTCAGCCAGCGGCCGAACAGGGCATCCCCGCGATAGATGGGCTCGCCATCGAAGGAGGCGAGGTCATGGGCCAACCCCTTCTTGTCCATGGGAGTCACATCCAGCCCGGCATACTGCTGCAGGCCGGTCAGGTAGTTGCCAAAATCCCCCGAGTGATCCATGGCCACCTGTTTGGCAAAGCCGAGCTGGGCTAGGTTCTCGAACAGCAGGCATTGCTTCGGCGCCGTCACGTAGAGCCCCTGGTGGCTGGTCTGCCCGCAACTGGCCCGCAGCAGGCGAATGGAGCTCGGGCCGCTGTAGGAGGTGGCGGAGTTGAAGCGGTTGAAGCGAATGTCGAAGTGGGACCAGACCGGGTGCCCTGTCAGGCCGCTCGCCTCCACGTCACGCCAGGCCAGGGAGCAGACATTGATGATGAGCACATCGAAGGGGGTCGCCTGGGCTGGCAGGCTCTCCGGGAAGTGCACCAGCCTCTCCTGCTCCTCCCGATAGAAGTCATCGAGATAGGCGTTGAGGTTCTCGTTGGTCGGCGGGGCACTCTGGTCAAGCTGCTCCTCCATGGGCAGCACTGAGGGGCGGGTCTCCTCCCGGGACGTGTTCAGGGCGTGCTCGCTCGCCCCCTTGCTGCTCGCGAAGGGATTGCTCACCTGGGGCGAGACCCAGAGCCAGAGCAGCGCCAGCAGGATCCAGGGGGTGAAGCGCAGCCATTGGGCGATGAACAGATAGAGCGTCAGCAGCACGAACCCCGCGCCGACCATCTCCCAATTGATGAAACGCCCGAGCAGCTCAGCCCAGTAATCCAGGGTGAAGGAGAAGACCTGGCTGCCCTGATCGAGAATGCTCTCTATCCCCGGCAACCAGGTGTCGTGATAGAAGATCCCCACCCCGATGGGCAGCGCCAGCCAGTGCCGCGCACGGCGCCACCCGGCCCTTGGCAGGGGAAAGATCAGGAAGGCGGCAAACACCAGGTTGATCAGGGGATGGAAGTTGAGATATCCCCCCCAGAGCAGGGCGAACTTGGCAAGAAAATAGACATTCCAGCCACCCAGGCCATGCCAGTCCAGCCAGGGAGAATCGGCATCAGAAACGTGTCGGGTCATCGGCGATGAGTCACCTGTTATCGTGGGCCCCCCGAAGGGGCCGGGCACACTGCAATGGTTGTCAAAAGAATAGCCTGACTATTATGCAACTATTAATTTGTCTCAGGTGGCGCTGAACCTGACTCCCCCGGATGGGTGTAAGGGGAATGAGAGGGGCCGTATGTATCCATATATTATCCAAACGATCCCGATAAGGCAGCCTTCTCTGACAAAATGGGGGGAACGTGCAGACGGGATGCAGGATCCTGGCAAGGGCCCCGCGCTTACCACTGCGACAGACTTTGTCAGCCCTGTCGCCATCTCGAACAACTTGAGGCCACCTCTGGATTGCGCCATCATATCGGCCCGGCTGATGGCCGGCCGAATTGGACAGTCAACTTCAAGGACCCCCCATGTTTGAACACGTCGATGCCTATGCTGGCGACCCCATACTGACGCTAGTCGAGACCTTCCATAAAGATACCCGCGAGCAGAAGGTGAACCTGGGGATTGGCCTCTATTACGACGAGCAGGGACGCATTCCGCTGCTGCCGTCGGTGCAGCAGGCCGAAGCGCAGCGCGCCGCTGCCCCGGCCCCGCGCCCCTACCAGCCGATGGAAGGCGCCGCCAACTACCGCACCGCGGTGCAGCACCTGCTGTTTGGCGCCGAGCATGAAGCGGTCAAGGCGGGTCGCATCGCCACCATCCAGACCATCGGCGGCTCCGGCGCCCTGAAGATCGGTGCCGATCTGCTCAAGCGCTACTTCCCGACCTCCGAGGTGTGGGTCAGCAATCCCACCTGGGACAACCACAAGGCGATGTTCGAGGGGGCCGGCATCAAGGTGCACGACTACCCCTATTACGATGCGGCCACCGGCGGCGTGCAGTTCGACGCCATGATCGACTGCCTGAGCAGCCTGCCTGCGAAAAGCATCGTGCTGCTGCACCCCTGCTGCCACAACCCGACCGGGGTGGATCTCTCCCGTGCCCAGTGGGACCAGGTGATCGCCCTGGTGGTCGAGAAGAACCTGATCCCCTTCATGGACATCGCCTATCAGGGCTTCGGTGACGGGCTGGAAGAGGACGCCTATGCCATCCGCGCCATGGTGGCCGCCGGTGTCAGCTTCTTCGTCAGCAACTCCTTCTCCAAGAACCTCTCCTTCTATGGCGAGCGCTGCGGCGGCCTGTCGGTCATCTGCCAGGATGCCGAAGAGGCGAGCCGGGTGCTCGGCCAGATGAAGGCCACCGTGCGCCGCAACTACTCCAGCCCCCCCACCCACGGCGGCCAGATCACCGCGGCGGTGATGAACGACGCCAGCCTGCACGCCATGTGGGTCGGTGAGGTGACCGAGATGCGCACCCGCATCAAGGCCATGCGCCAGAAGCTGTTCGAGGTGCTGAGTGCCAAGGTGCCGGGCCGTGATTTTGGCTACTTCATCAACCAGCGCGGCATGTTCAGCTACACCGGCTTCACGCCGGAGCAGGTGGACCGTCTTCGGGAAGAGTTCGCCGTCTACCTGGTGCGCTCCGGTCGCATGTGCGTGGCGGGCCTCAACAGCCGCAACGTCGACTACGTGGCCGACGCCATGGCCGCCGTGCTCAAGGGCTAAGCCCGCAAGCCCCGCTCAGGCGGGGCTTTTCATTTGTCCCCTTGCCCGTGGAACCGTGATGGATCTCATTGCCCTCTCCCGCCTCGGCGGTCGCCACCTGGTGACCCTGCATCTGCTGCTCGACACCCGCAGTGTCACCCGCAGCGCCGAGCGCCTCTGCACCACCCCCTCCACCGTCAGCAAGACCCTCAACCAGTTGCGCGAACTGCTGGGGGAGCTCAACGGCCTCACCAGCCAGGAAGGATTTGCCCCTGCCAACTGGCAGGGGGAGCTGAACCTGGCGATGCGGGAGAGCAGCATGATCTGGCCCATGGGAGCCGTCCTGGGTCAGTTGATGCAGGAGGTGCCGGGGCTGATGCCCGTCGTGCGTAACAAGGACGAGCAGGGACTGGCTGCTCTGGCGGCGGGCAAGCTCGACTTCGTGATCCTGCCCCACGATCAGAGCCAGCCCGGGGTCAATCAGCCCGGCCTCGTCTGGGAAACCTTGCGGGAGGACGAGCTGGTCTGCCTGATGCGCGCGGATCATCCGGCGTTGACGCGCCCCTGGGATCTCGATGCCTACCTGAGCTGGCGCCACATCGCCATTCGCGATCAGGAGCTGGCCGACCCCTTCTTCGAGCAGAGTCTGGCCCAGCGCCAGGTACGGCGCAGACTGGGGGTCACCCTGCCGGATTTTGGCAGCGCCGCCGCCCTGCTGCGCCAGAGCGATCTCATTCTCACGGCCGTGAAGGGCTGGGCTACCCGGGCTTGTACCCAGGGGCTGGTGAGCCGCCCTGTCCCCTTCGATTACGGTGCCGTGACCCACAGCCTGGTGTGGTATGGCCCCCTGGGGGAAGATCCCGCCCTGCGCTGGTTCCGTCAGCGCATCCTGCAACTGGCCCGGGAGCTGGACGCCCCACAATGATGCCTAGCGGCAAGACTCAGGGCTTCTTGGTATAGATGGGGCCTGGGAAAGAGGTGACGTTGTTGCCCAGTTCGGTGATGCGGGCGGCCCCCTGCTTGCGCACCTGATCGACCCGCAGCACGTGGTGCATGGGAATAAGGGTGCGGGTGACGTCGGCAAATTCGCTCTTCAGCTTCTCGTGGCTGGGGTCGACGATGAGCGCCGTGTGGTTGTCCCACACGAAGTGGGCGATCTCGATGAACCCGAACAGCTGGCCCTGATTCACCTCTCTTACATAGACTTCGTAACGCTCGCTGTGACAAATGAACTGCACTCGATAAAGGGCGTTGGATTCACTCATGGGTATCTGTTGGTGATGGACGGTTTGCCCATTCTAGCCGTCCCCTCGGACAGCCCCTATAGACAGAGTTCACAGTTGCGTCATATCGGGTCTCAGCATCCCTACGTGCCGCAGAGCTCAGATCGCAGGCAGCATCACCGACCCAAACCCCTTGGCCTTCAATGCGTTGGCCAGCACTGTCAGATCAGCCGACCCGGCTTCTGGCCATGACAGCGCCTCCCCTCGCACCCCGTGGTGGCGAAAACCGTTGAGGCGGATGGGTACGGGTCCCAGCGACAGCAAAAAGGTCGTCAACGCCTCCTCCAGCGCGCCGGTGGCATCGAGAAAA
This sequence comes from Aeromonas sp. PS2Canimalfood6, assembly GCF_048276795.1. Lineage (NCBI taxonomy): Bacteria > Pseudomonadati > Pseudomonadota > Gammaproteobacteria > Aeromonadales > Aeromonadaceae > Aeromonas > Aeromonas sp. PS2Canimalfood6. Next base: position 20,464 of record NZ_JBLUXC010000023.1, on the reverse strand, counting down.
TCGCTCCGCCCCGGCACCAGCAACAGCCGCACCTCCGCCAGCTTGCCCGCCCGCGCCAGCAGTTGCAGCGACGCCAGCACCCGCTCGCGGCCCCGCCCGGTCAGGGCCAGATGCACAGGCTCGCGCCACCCCTTGAGGTCTATCATGGCGCCGTCCAGCACCGGCAGCAGCCGCTGCCAACCCGTTTCCCCCAGGGATCCGTTGCTGTCGAGCAGGCAGGTGAGACGGGCCAGATCCGGCGCAGCCTTGATGGCCGTGAACAGGGCGATCACGAAGGGCAACTGGGTGGTAGCCTCCCCGCCAGAGACGGTGACGCCGGTGAGCAGCGGGCCATAGCGACGCAGCAGGGCCAGCACCTCTGCCACCGACATCTGGTGCGTCTTGGGGTTGGCACTGCGCGGGCAGGCCTCCAGACAGGCGTCGCAATCGGTGCAGAGCGCCTCCTGCCAATGAACCTTGCCCTCGCTCATGGTGAGGGCGCCACTCGGGCAGACCGCAAGGCAGTCGCCGCAATCGTCGCACAGCCCGATAGTGTGGGGATTGTGACAACCGGGGCAGCGGAAGTTGCAGCCCTGCAAAAACAGCACCAGCCGGTTGCCGGGGCCGTCCACGCAGGAGAAGGGCAGCCAGCGGCTCACCGTCGCCCTGAGCTCGGCCCCCTTCTGCCTGCCGTTCTCAGTGCTCATTCAAGAGGGTCTCGATAGCCACCACCCGCGGTGCCCGCTGGCGGATCCCGGTCAGCTCGCTCGCCTCGGCGCCGAGGCTGGTGGTCTGCAGCCGCGAGCCTTCTGCCGCGAAGCGGACCACATCGCGCTTGCGGATCATGTAGCCGGTCACCCGCACCAGATCGCTGTCGGCCACGTTGGCGGTGAACTCGCGCATGCCGAGGGCGAAGGCCCCCTTGCAGAGCTGCAGCAGTGCCTGCGGATTCTGGCGGATGGTGAGATCCAGGGTCAGGATCTCGCTGATCCCCGAGTGGTAGTAGCCGTGGTGCGGCGCCAGCGCCAGCACATGGCTGGCCGGATCCGGCTCCTGCCCGTAGGGAATGCGTACCCCCGGGGTCACCGCCACATCGATGCTGAGGCCGCCCTGTGAGTGCAGCAGAGCGTGCCCACCCCAGGCATGGGCCTGCGGCGTCGCAGTAACATATTCCGAAAGCTGGGCCGAGATGCGATAGCCAAGCTGGTTCGCCTCTTCGTCGTGACCGTAGCGGCCCGGCAGATTCTCTTTATCCATCAAGATGTTGAGCGCTTCCGCCATGCCGTAGATGCCGAACATGGGGACGAAGCGCTCCTCATCCAGCAGCCCCTCCTTGACCAGGAAGCTGTCGAAGAAACCGGACTCCTCGTGCAGGAAGGCGGCGCGCACCGCGATCAGCTGGGACGTGAGGCGGCAGTAGTGGGGCAGCAGACAACCGAGGAAGTCATCGATCCCCTGTGCCTGCTCGGCGACTCGCTTGAGGGAGATGCGCACCAGGGTGTTGGCGCCACCGGCCTGCGGCAGGGCGTTGTAGCAGCTGACGATGCCAAAACCACGCTGGTCGAAGGTATCGCGATGGACCGGGTAGTTGGCGATATGCGGCTTGCTGCACTCGGCGATATTCTTCACCGCCAGCAGCAGCAGATCGTCGGGAGTCTGCTCCGGATCGTGGAAGAAGGTGAGGTTGGGGGCCACCTGCTTGAGCTCGTTGTCGATGCGCAGGATCAGGCGGCAGATCCGGTTGTCATCCGGCCCGATGTTGACGTGCATGAAGGCGTCCGGCAGCACCCTGTCCAGATAGACCCAGAACCCCTTCAGCTTGCGATAGAGGGTCTCGTCATCCAGTTCGCCGACGAACGGCAGCAGCAGATGGTCGAGCCGCCCCAGCCAGACCGGCATGCCGGTGACTGAGGGGACATGGTGATAGAGGATGCGCAGGGCGTTGAGCGCCTCGTCGAAATCCTGCGGCGGCGCCAGCTCCAGCCAGGAAGAGCCCTGACCCAGGAATTTTTCATAGTCCGGCAACACATAACGCGGCTTGTAGGGGGCGTGCCCTTCGAACATGTCGCAGATAAATCCCTGCTCCATCGCCTCGGCGACTGCGGCAGGCAGGTCGGGGTAGGGCAACGCATTCTCGGCGGCCAGCGCCAGTGCGTGGCTCTTCTGGGCGGCGGAGAGATGGGGATCGCGCACGATGCGCTGACAGGTTTCGATCAAAGACATGGGACACTCCTTCACAGACAGAGCCCATATCCTCACCATTTGCAGGCTTTTTTTGAAGTGACATTCACAACAATACGAATGTCTCAAAAAGACATCCGCGAGAGAGGATCACACCCCAAACAGAACGGGGGCCTTGTCTGCCGACAAGGCCCCCGTTGTGCGGATCAGGGCTCGATGACGATGGGCGTTCCCGGGTCAACGGCATCCCACACTTCATCCAGCTCGTGGTTGAGCATGGCGATGCAGCCGTTGGTCCAGTTGGAAGGCTGAACCCTGCGGTTGCCAATGCTGTTGCGCTGGCCGTGGATCATGATCATGCCACCCGGACGAACACCCAGCTCATTGGCGCGCTTGATGTCATCCAGGTTCGGATAGTTGATATGGATGGCTTTGTAGTAGCCGGAATTGGTCTTCTTGTAGTCGAGGGTGTAGCGTCCTTCCGGAGTACGCTGATCCCCTTCCTGCTGCTTGTGCCCCTTGGGCGCCGGGCCCAGAGCAATCCAGTAGCGCTTCAGTTCTTTGCCATCCTTCATCAGGGTCAGGCTATAGGTCGACTTCTTGACCACCACCAAATCGGCTTTTTCGGTAAAGGCAAAACTCAATGCGGGCCAAAGCCCCAACAAACACAGTAATACGGCTCTCATTCCATCCCTCGACAAGCCTCTGGTGCGGGCTTTTCTTGTTACCAGATCATCTGAACGATGCCCGCCGAGCGGCGAGCGAGCGCCATGATATTGGATCGCCATCAATACTCAATATGCCCGGCAAAACATATCTTGCCGCAGCAAGGCCATCTTCCTTGGACACCGTCATTTGGCATTAGTAATTAACAGTTAAAACAACAAGATACCAAAAATTATCGCGCTGGCACCCGGGGCAATGATCGGCGAAGATAACACTCCACTCCCCGACAGGATCATGCCATGCGCTCTTCGTGCCGCCTCGCCACCCTGCTGTTCTCGCCACTTCTGCTCTGGCTGCCTGCCTGTGTCGCCGCCGATGCACTCTGGCTGCGCGAGCCCGCCCTCTCCCCCGATGGCAAGCAGCTTGCCTTCACCTGGCAGGGGCGCATTTTTGTCGCCAGTGCCGAGGGAGGCCACGCCACGGCGCTCACCGGCAGCGACTACCTGAGCCAGCGGCCAATCTGGTCGCCGGATGGCAAACAGCTCGCCTTTGCCGCCAATCTCTACGGCAACGAGGATGTGTTCGTGGTGCCTGCCAGCGGCGGCGAGATGGTGCGCCTCACTCGCGATTCGCGCACCGATCTGCCGCAAGCCTTCAGCGCCGATGGCAAACGGCTGTTGCTGAGCAGCCAGCGCCTGGGGGCGCCAGATGCCGACCATTTTGTCGCGGAAGGCTACCAATGGGGCGAGCTCTACTGGACCCCGATCACCGGCGGCACCCTGCAGGCCGACCTGCCGCTGCCTGCGACCCTGGCCCGTCCCCACGGGGAGCGGCTCGTCTACCAGATGCCCGCGGCGGATCAACCCTTTCGCAAGCATCAGCACTCGTTTGCGGTGCCCCGCCTCTGGCTGTTTGATGGCAAGCAGCACAAGCAGCTGACCGAAGATCGGGTGGCGGCCACCGATCCGGTCTGGAGCGACAAGGGAGATACTCTCTTTTACCTGAGCGAGCGCAGCGGCGATTTCAACGTCTGGCGCCGGGACCTCGCCAGCGGCAAGGAACAACAGCTGACCCACTATCAGGGCCATCCGGTGCGGGGGCTCAGCGCCTCTCGCAATGGCGATCTGGTCTGGTCATGGCTGGGGGAACTCTATCGCCTTGATGCCGGTAGCAGCGAGCCACGCAAGCTGACCCTCACCCCGCAAGTGGCCAGCGCGCCGGATGAGGCGAGCGAGGCCCTGACCCTGGCAGACGAAGCGCTGGTCAGCGAAGAGGCGGATGAGCTGATCCTGGTGAGCGAGGGCAACCTGTTTGCCGTTGACCCCGAGCGGGAGCGGGTGCGTCAGCTGACCCGAGATCCAAGCGAGCAATCCAGCCCCCTCTTCGCCGAGCAGGGCCGCGCCCTCATCTATCTGTCGGAGCAGCAGGGGCACGCTGCCCTCTATCGCCTGCGCAAGGGGGATCCGGATCTGCTGTTCAGCGATCCCGGCACTCTGACCGAGAGCCTGCTGCTGGCCATTCCCGGCAAGGGGATCAGCCGTCCGGTGCTCTCCCCCGACGGCAAGCAGCTCGCCTTCGTGGTAGATGGCCAGGCCATCCACCTGCTGGATCTGGCGAGCAACAAGCAGCGGGAGCTGGTGCCTGCCAGCTTCAACCCCTCGCGCCACGAGGTGCATCTCGCCTTTGCCCCCGACTCCCGCCATCTGGCGCTCACCTTCCGCCCCGATGCGGCAGAGCAGGAGATCGCGGTGATCGACACGGCCAATCCCAAGGCCAAACCGGTCAATGTCAGCCTCAACGGTTATCAGGACGGGGCACCAGCCTGGAGTCAGGATGGCGCCATCCTCTACTGGCAATCGACCCGGTTTGGCGCACTGGGGCCCGATGGCGAGCCCCTCGTCACCAACCTGCTCGGCATTTACAGCAGCCGCGCCGCCAGAGCTGATGCGATTGCCGAACTGGAGCCGCCGAAAGGGGGATACGGCTTTGAGAGCGATCGTCTCAACCATAGAGAAGCGCTGCTGCTGCAACCCACCGGCACCCTGCTCGCCAGCCGCATCATCGGCGACCAGCTGATCTATCTGGTGGAGGAGATGGGGGTCAACAGCGAGAGCGAGATCAAGGGCTACAGCCAGGATCTGCGCAAAGGCAAAACCAGCGAACTGTTTGGCGAGCAGCCCGGCCCAGCGTTGGCAAGCCTCAACCAGCAGGGCACCCTGGCTACCCTGGTGCGGGATGGGGAGATCACCCGGATCCACCTCGACTCCGGCGAAGCCACCAGCGCCCCCTTCGCCTTGCAGCTCACCAGCCGCTGGCAGGAACGCATGACCGCCGCCTTCGATCAGATCGCCCGGCTCACCCGGGACGAGTTCTATCTGGACGATATGAACGGGGTGAACTGGGATCGCTATGTCGCCGCTTACCGCCGCCTGCTGCCGGGCATCGGCAACCCGCGGGACTTTGGCAACCTGTTGGCGGAGCTGGCTGGCGAGCTCAATGTCTCCCACACCTGGGGCAGCGCCCCCGCCCCCTTCCCGCGCATGGCGGATGAGACCGCCAGCCTGGGCGGCTACTGGCAGGATGGCGAGCAAGGGGTCGAGCTCATCGCCATGCTCTCTGGCGGCCCGCTGGATCAGGAGAGCGATATCGCCCCGGGCGCCCGCCTGCTCGCCATCAACGGCGTCCCGATTGCCAATCTGGCCGAGCTGGATCAGGCCCTTAACCATCAGGCTGGTGCCCGGCTCGCCCTCACCTTCCAGCAGGAGGGCAACAAGCAAACTGACGAGGTAGTGCTCACTGCCATCGACAAGCAGCAGGAGTACCAGCTGCAACAGGATCGCTGGATTGAGAAACGACGGGAACTGGTGGCCAGCCTGAGCGGAGGACGGGTCGGCTACGTCTATTTGCCGGCAATGAATAGCGAGGTCTACGATGCGGTGGTGGCGGATGCCCTCGGCAGACAGCGCAATCGCGATGCGCTGATCGTCGATGTCCGCTTCAACAGCGGCGGCTATCTCGCCAATACCCTGGTGGAGTTTCTGACCGGCAGCGGCAGCAGCAAGGGGATGGCCAGCAGCTGGCCCCGTCAGGGCAAGGGGGAAACCGACGCCGCCACTCGCCAGTGGACCAAGCCCTCGGTGGTGCTGGTCAACGCCGCCAGCTACTCGGAAGGCTCCGCCTTCCCCGAGTACTACCGCACCCTCAAGGTCGGCCCCATCGTCGGCGATCCGGTGCCCGGCACCGGCACCATGGTCTACAGCCACGACTCTAGGCTGATCCCGGGACTCTCCTACGGCATTCCGACCCTGGGGCTGCGCAAACCGGACGGCACCTTCTACGAGAATCAGGAGCTGGTCCCGGATCTGCAGGTGCCCCTCCCCCCCGCAGACATGGTGGCCGGGCGCGACCCGCAACTGGAGGCGGCAGTACAAGCCGCCCTCAAGCAGTTGCCAGCCAGCGCCAAATAACGGCGCCCATCGAGCTCAACGAAAGCGAAACAGCTCGCGATGCAGATGCCCGTCCGGCAACAGCCGGGTCAGGGCATCTGCCATCCCCTCCGGCCCGCAAAACCACACCTGCTCGGGCGCATCCTGCGCGATGCGAGCCAGATCCAGCCGCCCGGCCGCCTTGTCCAGATGCAGCTGATAACGCACACCGGTGCGATGACAGAGCTCGGCCAACCGTCGGTGGTAGACAGCCCCCGCCAGATCCGGCGCGCACTGGATCAGGGTGATCCCCTCGCCTCGCTCCCCACGGGCTGCCAACCCCTCCAGCCAGGCCACAAACGGCGTGATACCTATCCCGGCCCCCAGCCAGAGGGCTCTACCTCCCCCTTGCGGGGCGACAAAGGCGCCATAGGGCCCGGTCACCACCACCCCATCCCCGGCGCGCGCCTCTGCCACCAGCTGACGGGTATGATCCCCGAGCGCCCGCACCGCGATCACCAACTGGCGCCGATCCGCTGACACCCGCACCAGGGTAAAGGGGTGCGGCCCCTCCTTGGCGTCAAACTCGAAGAAGGCAAACTGGCCCGGGCGGTAATGGGCGAGCGGCCGCTCCAGCTGCATGGTCAGCTCGCAGGTGTGATCCGCCAGCCCCCGCACCGCAATGACCCGGCCCGGATGGCGATCCCGCACTCCCACTTGTCCCAGCAGGGAGTAGAGGGCCCCGATAGCGCCGATCCCGCCGATCAACCAGATCGATACCCCAACAGGGGTCATGGCCCCTACCTGAGGCAACAGGCAGAGCCCGTGCCCCCACCCCGCCAGATAGATGAGCGGGGCCAGCCGGTGGATCAGCCGAAAGCGACCATAACTCACCAGCGCCAGCAAGCTCACTACCACCAGCGCGATCAGCAGATAGAAACTCCACTCGCCTAGGGTATTGCCAAAGGCATGGATCGAGAAGCCATTGCCTGCACCTGCTCCGGCGCCAGCTCCGACACCGCTGGCCCCACGCCGGGCGGGACGACTCAGCCAGCCTGCCGAGATCGCCCACTTGGGCGCCTCCACCACCAGCCAGTGGGCGGTCAGCGCCAATGCACCGCCGATGGCTGTCTGGCGGTGCCATCGCAACATCCGGTCCAGACCGCCACACCACACCTCCAGCTGCGGCAAGCGTAACGCCAGCAACAGCGAAATGGCCATATAGGTCATCCCCAGCAGACCCGTCAGCAGCAACATCTCATGGCGCCAGGGCCACACCCCGTTGGCATCCCCCGCATAACCGAGCCACCAGACTCCGACCACCAGCAGCGGCAACAGCCACCACATCCATTTGTTCGTCATAACATGCTCCCTGGTTCCATCGCGGCAGGGCCTCATCTCCCTGCTGATGGCACCATTGCACACCCGCCCGGTCACAAGACTTTGCCAGAGGGGGAAGCTTGTGTGGCAATGTGTGACAAACGGAAACAAAACAGGGACCGACTGGCCCCTCGTGATCACCCTTGTTGGCTCGCCCCTCTTCACAGGAGATAGCGCACAATCCACCTCCGCTGTGATTGACGACCTGCCAGAAAAAGGAATCAAATGGGGACGTTACATATCTGCGGCGGAAAACCTGCTGCCCACTCTTCTGCACAAGGAGTCCCCCCTTGCTTTCATCCACTGAACAACGCGTCTGCCCGAGTTGTCAGCGCGAGACCAACCATGTCGTGGTGCTGGTCGACAAATCCTTTGGCAAACAGCCGACACCGGAGCAAAAACGAACAGCATTTATCAAAGACTTCATTACCGGCTGGGCCGCCGGCCCCTTTCTGGCCAACATGGATCGCTTTGAGCGCCACGCCATCTGTGAAAATTGTGGAAAAAAGGTCATCGATGAGTAGTGAACAATGAGCAAAAAGAATGGCAGGAAGGTTTCCCCGCCTGCCAATTGCCGTTTCAAAACAGGTTAACGCCCATTAAATTGCTCACTACACGTAGCTCCGCCCCTCCCCAACATCTCCAGCAAAGTAGCGCCGGGTAATCCACGCCTCGAAATCGGCCAGCATGCAGGTTTCCGACTCGCTGTTGTCGGCGATGAGCTCGGCCCCGTGTACCACCCGGATATGGGCGTCGAGGGGCGTTCCCTCCCCTGCCGGTGGGCGCTGCCGCGCGGCCGCCATGCATGCTTGCGCCTGTTGCCACGCCTCGGCGGCACTCCGGTTGCACGCCTCTGCCAGCGGCACCGCACTGAAACCCTCGCCGGTGAGGCTCTGCAGTGTCTCGTCGTGGGTCATGCCGTTGCCCGGTCCCCAGTAGTGGGCGGCCAGATCCGGCCCGATGCGCGGGTTGTCGGTGAGATAGCCGTCGCGCCTCAGGAAATAGGCGCGGGTCTGCTCCACCGCCATCAGCGCCAGCAGATATCCGTGATAGGCGCAGGCCGACTCCTGGTTCAGAAGGTGCGGGATGGCCAGCAGCGGGCGTGGGCTCTCCACCCCCAGGATCTTGCGCTCCCACTTGCGGGCCAGGGCTAGCACGGCTGCCGGGGTGCGCTCGTTCTCTGCCATGGCGTAGAGATCCCGCTCGAAGTAGGCCACCAGCGCGATCTGGCGCTCGTTGAAGGCGCGAAATGGCTGGCGCGCTTCAATCATCTCCTTGATAAGCGCATCGGGGATGGGTTCTCCCGCCGCGTTTCTGGCGTAGCGCTTGAGCCAGTCCGCGTCGTCCAGCAGGCTGTCGCAGAACATGGACTGGGTCTCGGCATAGGCCATGGAGGTGGGCGGAAACTCCTGGGAGAAGCAGGGGGCGTTGCCGGTGACGTTGGCAAAGTGCGCCGCGTGGCCGCCCTCGTGGAACAGGGTGTTGAGCCCGCTCCAGCCGCTGCCCACCTGGGCCGGATTGGCCAGGCTGGTGAAATTGACCACCGCCGGCACCCACTCCCCTTCCTGCCAGAAGCTCGGCACCGGGCCGTGACAGAAGCCGTTCTCGTATTTCCCCTCCCGGGTCAGCAGATCCAGGGTGAGGGTGGCACCGCGGTACTGGATGCCTAGGCGGCGGAAGCTCTCGACCCAATCCTTCAGCGCCCGGGAGAAGGGCACGTAAGGGTCGAGCTGGCGGGTCACGTCACCACTCACGCTGTAGCGCAGGTTGTGGGGCAGCAGGGCTGCTTCCCCCTTGGCCGCTTTCAGCTCCGCCAGACTCTGGTGCAAGCGGGCATCGGTGCGGGCGATGAAGTCGTCAAGAATGGCAAACAGCTGCTCCGGGCTCATCTGCTCGTTCTTGTGCACCTTGTAATCGAAGTAGTCGCGATAGCCCATGGCACGGGCGAAGCGGTTGCGCAGCGCGACGATGGCCAGATAGCCGTTGTCGACCACCCACTGCTCCAGGGTCTGGAACATGGCGAGCGCGCTCTGGCGCACCGCCTCGTCGCTGCTGGCGGCCAGCGCCGTGCTGGCGGCGGGCAGACTGCCGGGCACTTGGCGGCCCTGCTCGTCCAGCAAGGTGAGCTTCAACCCCTTGCGACGGGCGAAGAGATCCGCCTCGGCGGCCACCAGCTCGTCCATCAGGGCGGAGGCACCGGGATCTTCGATGACGTTGCACTCGAAGAAGGCGATCCAGCCCCCCAGGCCGCGCCTGAGATCCGCCTCTTCGGCCTGGGCATGCATTTCCCGCAGCACCGGCAGGCGGGCAGGATCGGCACAAAATGCCTTGTAGGCCTGTTCGGCCGCAGTGAAGCCTGCCTGATCGTCGCTGGTGCCCATGTAGGTGGACCAGAACAGGTCCTCCTTGCGTCTGTGCACCTGCAGGTAATCGGCATTGAGCTGATTGAGATAATTCCTGGCAATGGAACTCATAACTTCCCTCTTGTTATGGGGCGACCACGGGAGCGCCCACTCCTTTTTGGTGAAATGCCAACCCATTCACACTTCTTGCAAATTGAGCAGACAAATTGTGCGCCGGGATGCGCGCCATCACGCTATCAAAAGCGAGGGTTTCTGTCTGCTGGCTATACTGGTTGTCAAACTGCTCAATTGGCTGTTTTCCACCGCAACCCATTGAAAGTTAACGATATGTTAAAATAACAACAATCAGGTCCGGCCGGCAGTTCGGCCACAATCAGACCCGCATGGGAAAGTAAGGATAAGACTATGTTCAAGCTCGGTGATATTGCCGTGAGTCGCAAGCTGATGCTGCTGCTCTCACTGGCCCTGGTCGGCTTCATCGCACTGCTGCTCATCTCGGCCAGTGCCCTGCACCGCAATCTGATGAGTGAACGGGAAGCCAGGCTGCAGGCGGTGCTGGACCTGGCCATGAGCCGGATCCAGGCCCTGGCCGCCACCCTCCCCCCGGAGCAGGCCAAGGCACAGGCCAAGGCCATGCTCGACAGCATGCGCTTTGACGGGGACAACTACCTGTTCGTGCTGGATGAAGATCGTCGGGTGGTGGTGCATCCCGCCAAACCCGAGCTGGTCGGCCAGCAGATGGGCAACAACCCTGCCGAGTCCCACTGGCAGCACATGGTGGATCTCGGCAAGGGCGGCCACCAGGGCAGGCTGGAGTATCAGTGGGTCTCCCCGTCCGGCGAGGCGGCCCAGAAGATGTCGCTGGTGACGGGCTACCAGCCCTGGGGCTGGATCCTGGGCTCCGGTGTGTTGTTGCAGGACATTGAGGCCACCATGTGGTCGCAATATGAGTGGATGGGTGGCGCCACCTTGCTGGTGATCCTGTTGATGGGGCTGCTGGGACTCGCCATCAGCCGCTCCATCGTCAATCCCCTGGCCGAGATCAACAAGGCCATGGCCCGGGTCGCGGCCGGCGATCTGGTGGTCAGCATCCCGGTGCTGGGCAGGGATGAGCTCGGCGCCGTCGCCAGCTCCACCAACCAGGGGCTGGATGCCATCCGCCGCGCCCTGCTGGAGGCGAGCCAGGGGGCCCGCAACGTGGCGGATGCCGCCCTGCGCATCGCAGCCTCCGCCGAACAGACCAACCAGGCGGTCAACAGTCAGCGGGATCAGCTCGCCCAGCTCGCCACCGCCATGAACGAGATGAGCGCCACCATCGCCGACGTGGCGGGTCACGCAGAGAATACGGCCCGCGACACCCAGGATGCCACCAGCGAGGCCGGGCTCGGCAACCAGGATGTCCATGCCAGCGTGCACGGCATCCAGGCGCTGGCCACCGAGGTGGATCAGGCCACCTCGCAGGTCAACCAGCTCAAGGAGGGTGTGATGCAGATAAGCGAGGTGACAGCGGTCATCAGCGCCATCTCGGAGCAGACCAACCTGCTGGCCCTCAACGCCGCCATCGAGGCGGCCCGGGCCGGCGAGCAGGGCCGTGGCTTCGCCGTGGTGGCCGACGAGGTGCGCCAGCTGGCCAGTCGCACCCGCCACTCCACCGAGGAGATCCAGAGTACCATCACCCAGTTGCAGCAACGGGCTGTCACCGCCGCCAACGCCATGGACGCCAGCCGCAAGCTGGCGGAGAGCAGCGTCAACCAGTCCGAGAAGGCGGGGCAGGATCTCTCCCTCATCGTCAATCACATCCAGCACGTGAGCGACATGGCGACCCAGATCGCCACGGCGGCGGAGCAGCAGAGCATGGTGGCGGAAGACATGAACCGCAACGTCAGCGGCATCAACGACTCGGCGCTAGAGATGTCCCAGGCGGCCTCCCAGTTGGCCCAGGAGAGCGAACTGCTGGCCGGTCTCTCCCGAAGCCTCGACGAGCGACTGGCGGTGTTCAAGCTGGACAACGCCCAAGCCCAGGACAGGATGATGCGACCGACCCAGGCGTCTTCTTCCCGAGCAGGCATGCAACCCCGCCACTGAGTGGCCCCGTGAGCCCCTGCCAGGCTTGCAGGGGCTCCTTTCCCGTCATGGCCACGGGAGCCTCTCCCGGGCAACCATCTCGCACTGAACCAGCGCGCAGATCCCGACGGAGCCATCTGCCGCTGATGCGCTGCTCCGATGAGATGGCACTGTCAATTTTTACACTTAATTTTTTAACAAAATATAGTCATGATGAGTGGTCGCCACAGGCGGCACCATGATCCTTTCTGTAGTCATTTGGCAAACTGGTTGAAAGGCCAGGACGCAAAGCCTCCGGTCTAAAGACAAGCTGTCCAGGATAGCGGGGTTGCAGCACCGTGTTTCGGGGAACTCCCCTGCCAACGTGACTGCCCACATCACCGAACAGAGGAATGTATGGCAGCAAATATCCGACTCACCCATCTCGCGGCAGCGCTGGCGCTGCTGGCCAGTGGCGGCGTGCTCGCTCACGGCTACATCAGCCAGCCCGAAGGGCGTAACTACCTGTGCAAGACAGGGGGCAACAGCCAGTGTGGCGCCATCCAGTGGGAACCCCAGAGCCTGGAAGCCCCCTCCGGCTTCCCCGATGGCGGCCCCGCCGACGGCCAGATAGCCTCGGCCGGTCACCCCCAATTCGGCGAGCTCAACACCCAGACTCTCGATCGCTGGACCAAGCGTGAAGTGCAGGCCGGTCCCTTCGCCATCAGCTGGACCTTCACTGCCAACCACGTGACCCGCAACTGGCGCTACTACCTCACCAAGCAGGACTGGAACCCGAACCAGCCCCTCACCCGGGATGCGTTCGATCTCAATCCCTTCTGCGTCATCGACGGCAACATGGTGCAGCCCCCCAAACAGGTGACCCATCAGTGCACCCTGCCCCCGCGTACCGGTTATCAGGTCATTCTCGGGGTGTGGGAGGTAGGGGATACCGCCAACAGCTTCTATAACCTGATCGACGCCCGGTTCAAGGATGGCACCCAGCCCCCGCTGACCTGGAGCCAGGGAGGGACCATCTATCCCTCCATCGACCTGGTGGCGGGTGACAAAGCCAGAACCCGGGTGTTCGATGCCAATGGCGAGCGCACCGATCTCCAGACCGAGCTGACCATCGCCAGCGCCGGGCAGGGCCAGAAGAACAACTGGGCCCACACCCTGGCGAGCAAGATCAACGCCGAGCAGAGCCAGATCCGTGCTGGCCAGCAAGGTACGGACGGCCAGTTCAACCCCGTCTACGGCCAGAACCCGGTCTACCTCAAGGCTGGCAGCAACCTGCAACGGGTCGAGATCCAGCTTGAGCAACAGCAGCCCCCGGTTGAGAACGGGATCAGCGTGAGCGGTCTGGCGAGCGACTACACGCTCGACAACGGCAAGCTCCCCCTGACTTTCACCGTCACGGCCCAGGGGGATCTCGCCATCACCAACACCCTCTATGACCACGGCGGTGTCGCCAGGGGACAGAGCAGTGCCGACATCAAGGACGGCAGCCAGAGTTTCTCCATGGCACTGACCGGCTTGAGTGCAGGCCACCACCAGCTGGTGATCGAGGGCAAACCCAAGGCCGGTGGTGACGCGGTGCAGCAGACCCTGGACCTCATGTTCAAGGATCCGGCAAGCGGGGGCGATTACCAGTTCACCTTCCCGGACGGCCTCAAGTCCTACACCGCCGGAACCCGGGTGCTGCAGCCGAAGAACGGCAAGGTCTATCAGTGCAAACCCTTCCCCTACAGCGGCTGGTGCAGCCAGTGGGCGAGCACGGCCACCCAGTATGAACCGGGCGTAGGCTCCCACTGGCAGGAGGCCTGGACAGCGCAGTGATGGGACGTCTCCGACCTGGCGGGAACCCGCTCGGCGTTTCCCGTGCCAGATCAGGTCAACATCAAACAAACGGGGAGCACATGGCTCCCCGTTTTTCATCCATCCCTCGGTTCAGATCTGATAGTCGAGCAGGGGTTCGTTGCTCATGGCGCGGGCCTGGATCTCCGCCAGCGCCAGATCGGGGTTGCAGAGCTGGATGAACTGCCAGGCAAAGTTGTGCTGGAACTGCCCCTGCTTGAGGCCAATCCAGGCGGTGTGCGGCGCAAACAACCGACTGCCGTCCAGTTGCACCAGTCCCTTGTCCCGCTGGGAATCGAACGCCATGTCCGCCAGTATGCCCACCCCCATCTCCAGCTCGACATAGGTCTTGATGACGTCTGAGTCCTGGGCGGTCAGCAGGATCTGCGGCACTATACCCGCCTCGGCAAAGGCATCATCCACCCGTGCCCGACCGGTGAGGCCGGCCTGATAGGTGACGATGGGCCAGTGGGCCAGAGCGGCCAGGGTCAGCTCCCGCTCGGCGGTGAGAGGGTGCTGCTCCGGCACGACGATATTGTGGTGCCAGCGGTAGTAGGGAAAGGCCACCACCCCTTCGCTCTTGTCGAGCTGCTCGCTGCTGATGCCGATGTCCACCTCGCCGGTCTGCACCAGCCGCACTATCTCCTCCGGGCTCCCCTGACGCAGCTCCAGCTGTACCAGAGGAAATTGCTCCCGAAACGCCTTCACTACCCTCGGCAGGGCATAACGGGCCTGGGTATGAGTGGTCGCGATGAGCAGCCGGCCCGAGTCGCGATTGGCAAAGGTGCTCGCCAGTTTGCGGATGTTGTCGGCATCCCCAAGGATACGCTCGGCGATCACCAGCAACTCCTTGCCCGGCTCGGTCATGCCGAGCAGACGCTTGCCATAGCGAATGAAGAGGGCGAGCCCCAGCTCCTCCTCCAACTCGCGAATGTGGCGGCTGACCCCGGACTGGGACGTAAAGAGGGCATTGGCCACGTCGGTCAGGTTGTAATCCCGCCGTGCCGCCTCCCGAATGATTCGCAATTGCTGAAAGTTCACCTCATCGCCTCCTGCGCTGAGTGGCGGTGGCTCGTGCCACCGTCCTCTTGTTATGGATTGCCGGGATCATAGCCCGGCAGCAAGCCTGAAAGAGGGCCGCACCTCGCGGCTTGCCCTCAGATCTGGTAGTCGGGATAGAGCTGTGCCTGCCTGGCCACCAGACGCACCCCCTGGCCGGGGGCAAAGGCCCGGGCGGCCTCCTTGCTCAGTTCGGCCTCGTAGTGGGCGCCTCCCGTCTCCCCATCGCCACGAAGTTCCACTCGAATGCGCGGCCCCATTGGCAGCAGGCGGGTAATGGTGGCGCGAATGCCACCGGGGGCATCCGAGGGCAGGATCTCCAGCTCGTGGGGGCGCACATAGGCGATGGCCGCACTCCCTTCTGCCAGATGGGAGGGGATGGGGCCACCCAGTTGCTGTTCACCGATGCCGAGCCCCTGCCCGGCCACCCTGCCACGAAACAGGTTCACACTGCCAAGGAAGCTGTGCACGAAGGCACTGGCGGGCTGATCATACACTTCGGCAGGGGTGCCAATCTGCTCTACCTTGCCGGCGTTCATCAGCACCACCCGATCCGCCACCTCCAGGGCCTCTTCCTGATCGTGGGTCACGAACAGACTGGTGACATGCAGCTCGTCGTGAAGCTCACGCAGCCAGCGGCGCAGCTCCTTGCGCACCTGGGCATCGAGGGCGCCGAAAGGCTCGTCCAGCAGCAGCACCTTGGGCTGCACAGCCAGGGCCCGGGCCAGGGCGACCCGCTGGCGCTGACCACCGGAGAGCTGGGTCGGGTAGCGTGCCGCGACGTGGCTGAGCTGCACCAGATCCAGCAGCTCCTTGACCCGGGTGCGGATGGCCGCCTCGTCCGGGCGTTCGCTGCGCGGCTTGACCCTCAGGCCAAAGGCCACGTTCTCGAATACCGTCATGTGGCGAAACAGGGCGTAGTGCTGGAACACGAAGCCAACGTTGCGCTCGCGCACATGGAGATCCGAGGCATCCTCGCCGCGGATGATGACGCTGCCACTGTCCGCCTGCTCCAGCCCGGCAATGATCCGCAGCAAGGTGGTCTTGCCGCAGCCGGAGGGGCCGAGCAGGGCGACCAGCTCACCGTCGTGAAAATCGAGGTTGATGTCGGCCAGCGCCGCGTACTGATTGAAATGCTTGTTGAGCCCTTGAACCTGAATGCTCATGAATGCCTCTCCTATAACCGTTAATTCGGGATCAATGGGACTGGGTCGGTTGGCCGCGCAGCCTGGCCAGCAGGGTTTCACCCAGCAGGGTGAAGATCCCGAACAGCGCCAGCAGGCTGGCCACCGCGAAGGCGGCGCCGGTCTGGTACTCGTTGTAGAGGATCTCGATGTGCAGTGGCAGCGTGTTGGTCTGGCCGCGAATATGGCCGGAGACCACGGAGACGGCGCCGAACTCCCCCACCGCCCGGGCGGTACAGAGCAGCAGGCCATACATCAGGCTCCAGCGGATGCCGGGCAGGGTGACGCGCCAGAACATCTGCAACCCGCTTGCCCCCAGCATGATGGCGGCCTCCTCTTCCTCCGGGCCGCGCGCCTCCATCTGGGGCAGCAGCTCGCGCACCACGAAGGGCACGGTGATGAAGGTGGTCGCCAGGATAATCCCCGGGGTGGCGAAGATGATCTTGATGTCGTGCTCGCCGAGCCACTCGCCGAACCAGCCGCGACTGCCGAACATCAGCACGAACATCAGGCCGGCGATGACGGGGGACACCGAGAACGGCAGATCGATGATGGTGATGAGCAGTTGCCGCCCTGGGAAGCGGAAGCGGGCGATGGCCCAGGCCGCCGCCACACCGAACAGCAGGTTCAGGGGCACCGAGCAGAGCGTCACCAGGGCGGTCAGCCCCAGGGCGCTCAGGGCATCCGGCTCGCTGATGGCGTGCCAGAAGAAGGCCAGACCCGGGCTCAGCGCCTGGATGAAGACGGTGGCCAGCGGCAACAGCAGCAAGGCGGCAAACCAGCCCAGACCGACGGTAACCAGCAGCCATTTGACCCAGACCGGTTCATGGGTCACCGGGGGATGACGCGCCGGGGTGGCCGGAGCGGACTCCTGGGCCTGATCGAGATGTGCAGTAGAGGCGTTCATATACGGCTTCCTCCGATGCGAGCCCAGCTCCAGGCTTGCAACTTGTTGATGAGCAACAGCAGCACAAAGGAAATGAGCAGCATGACGGACGCAATGGCCGATGCACCGGCGTAGTCATACTCCTCCAGGTGACTCATGATCATCAGGGGGGCAATCTCGGACACCATGGGGAGGTTGCCGGCAATGAAGATGACAGAGCCGTACTCCCCCACGCCGCGAGCAAACGCCAGGGCAAAACCGGTGAGCAGCGCAGGTACCAGGGTCGGCCACAGTACCCGGATGAAGGTCTGCCAGCGGTTGGCACCCAGGCTCGCGGCCGCCTCCTCTTGCTCGCTCTCCGCTTCCCGCAGCACCGGCTGCAGGGTACGCACCACAAAGGGCAGCCCGATAAAGGTCAGGGCAATGACCACCCCTATGGGGTTGTAGGCAAGCTCGATGCCCAGCGGAGCGACCCATTGGCCAATCCAGCCGTTGGGGGCAAAGATGGCGCACAGGGCGATGCCGGAGACGGCAGTCGGCATGGCAAAGGGCAGGTCGATCAGCGCATCCACCAGTCTGCGGCCGGGGAAGGTATAGCGCACCAGTACCCAGGCCAGTATCAGACCGAACAGACTGTTGAGCAGGGCGGCAATGAAGGCGGCGCCAAAGCTCAGGCGAAAGGAGGCGAGCACCCGGGGGGAGCCGATCACCTGCCAGAACTCGGCGGCGCTCAGGTTGTTCACCGCAAACAGCACCAGTGCCGAGAGCGGCAGCAGCACCAGTATGCCCAGATAGAGCAGACTGAAGCCCAGCGTTGGCCCCAGGCCTGGCAGGACGGAATAAGAACTTAATCGCATAACACATCCGTTTGTTATAAATACTTTGGATGTGACGATTTTGCTCACGGCGGCCAGGGACAACAAACACCAATAATGCCTTTGCTAAGCACTTTTTTATCTAACAATGGTGGAACAAGGCTTTTAGAGCGATAAGCATAAAAAAAGGTCTTTTATATACATAAAAGACCTAAAAGACGGAGCGGTAAAACCGGGAACATGCAAAGTCAGTCACGCTGGCCAAGTTGCCAGCCTGTCTGGAAATCGTGCCGAGACAATCCGAGGGGCACTCATCGAAAACTGAGTGCGGCCTGCTTGCCCCACTCGGCAGGAGCAGGCTCCACCACCATTTCGGCACGGCGGTATAGGGTGCTGAGCAAAGCGAGCCCCTGGTGCCACTCCCCATGGCCGGACTGGGCATTGATATGGCCCACTTCCCCCGCATCGAACAACGGCACCTGCCACTGCCGGCTCCAGAACTCTGCCCGCTCGAAACTCATCCAGGGGTCATTGCGGCTGGCGATCAACTGGGCAGAGACCTTGATGGACCCCGTCAACACCTCATCCGGGATACCGAAACGGGCAGGATCGGCAGGGGCAACGATGAAGATGGAAGAGACCTTGTCTGGTTGCAGTCTGGCGGCAGCGATGGCCGTTAGAGCGCCGAAGGAGTGGGCTACCAGGTGGACCCGGCTGCGCCGGCTCCTGAGCTTGCTCGCCAGCTTTGCGCTCCAGACCGTGAGATCCGGCTTGTCCCAGGGCAGACCCATCATTCTCTGCCACTGGGGAAATTGCTGGTGCCAGCGGCTCTGCCAGTGATCCGGCCCACTGTTGTGCAGACCGGGAACCAGAAGGATCTTGTTCATCGTGGTACTCCTATCTGTTGTCACAGGGGCCTGCGTCTCTTAGCGGCCCGGTTGGTAAATCTGGTCAAACGATCCGCCCTGGGCGAAGTGCTTCTTCTGTGCCTTGTCCCAATCGCCTTCCAGATCCTTGACAGTAAAGAGCGTCAGGTTGGGGAACTGGGCCGCTGTCTCCTTCAGGATCGCCGGATTGCTCGGACGATAGTGGTATTTGGCGATGATGCGCTGCCCTTCGTCAGAGTAGAGATACTCGAGGTAAGCCTTGGAGACGGCCTCGGTACCATGCTTCTTGGCTACCTTGTCCACCACGGCTACCGGCGGCTCGGCCAGGATGGAGACCGAGGGCACCACCAGTTCGAACTTGTCGCTGGTGCCCGGCTGATTGAGCACCAGCAACGCTTCATTTTCCCAGGCCAGCAACACATCCCCGAGCCCGCGTTCGATGAAGCTGGTGGTGGCGCCACGTGCCCCGGAGTCCAGCACCTTCACATTCTTGAACAGATCGCTGACAAACTGTTTGGCGCCCTCTTCAGTGCCGCTTTTCTTCAGCGCATAGCCCCAGGCAGCCAGATAATTCCAGCGCGCACCGCCGGAGGTCTTGGGGTTGGGGGTGATGATGGCGACATCCTTGCGCACCAGGTCGCCCCAATCCTTGATCTGCTTGGGATTCCCCTTGCGCACCAGGAAGACGATGGTGGAGGTGTAGGGAGAGGCATTGTTGGCCAAACGCCCTTCCCAGTCGCTGGCGGTGAGACCTGCCTTGGCCACCGCATCCACGTCATAGGCCAGCGCCAGGGAGACCACATCAGCCTCCAGTCCGTCCACCACGGCACGAGCCTGTTTGCCTGAGCCACCGTGTGACTGGCTCACCACCACATCGTCGCCGGTTTTGGCCTTCCACTCCTTGGCAAAGGCACTGTTGTACTCCTGGAACAGCTCCCGCGTCGGGTCATAGGAGACATTCAGCAGCCGCACCTCGGCGGCTTGGACCTGACCGAGAGCCAGCAGGGAGAGAACGGTGAGAGCGGTCATTCGCAGTTTCATGGTGATACTCCATATCGTTGGGTTGAGTACAGCATGCCCGCTTATGCATATTCCATGAAGAAAGAAAAAGCGCTTTGCTTATCTCTTATCCGCATATGAGCTCCCGATGGTCCTCTGGCACTCTCGGCCAGAGCGTATTTTCGCGCTTGCGGTGCTCATCTCCAGACACGACAAAGCCCGGCCGATTGGCAGGGTTGGGAAAAGATGGAGGAACAAAGGCAAACCAGAGCGAAGGGTAAGCCCTGGGTAAAGGGACAATGCCAGACACGCAATCACCACAGGGGGGAAGAGGCGGGTTGTCCGTGACAAGTGGCGATTCAGACCCGCCGGTTGCCTCTTGTTCCCTGAGCTCTTATCCAGACGCCAGAAAGCAAAAAGGCCTTCCCGACAGGGAAGGCCTTTCAATTTAGTGGCGGAGCGGACGGGACTCGAACCCGCGACCCCCGGCGTGACAGGCCGGTATTCTAACCGACTGAACTACCGCTCCGCATTCGGTTAGCTTTCGCTAAATCTTTTGCTGCTTCTTTATGAGGTGTCATCCTCGCAGCCAGTAACGTGATTTTGCACATCACTGTTTAATTGGGTGCCTGGCAGTGTCCTACTCTCGCATGGCGAATGCCACACTACCATCGGCGCTACAGCGTTTCACTTCTGAGTTCGGCATGGGGTCAGGTGGTTCCACTGCGCTATTGCCGCCA